>QHPA01000418.1 GCA_003218935.1 Verrucomicrobiota bacterium | reverse complement strand
TGGCGTTCTTCCCGCTCTACGCCGCGCTGCGCCGTGTTCCCGTTTACGAAGAGTTCGTCGAGGGCGCGAAAGAAGGTTTCAACGTCGCCGTGCGCATCATCCCGTATCTCGTCGCCATGCTGGTGGCCATCGGCATGTTTCGCGGCGCGGGCGGGATCGATCTGCTGACGAATGTGCTGAAGCCGGCTCTCAACCGGGTCCATTTCCCCTCCGAGTTGGTGCCGATGGCGCTGATGCGACCGCTGAGCGGGAGCGGGACCCTGGCGCTGTTCGGCGATCTGGTGAAACAGCTTGGTCCCGATCACCTCATCGTCCGCATGGCGGGAACGATCTACGGCAGCACGGAGACGACATTTTACGTCATTGCCGTTTACTTCGGCGCGGTCGGTGTGAAGCGGACGCGCCACGCGGTGCCGGCGGGATTGATTGCCGACGCGGTGGGAGTCGCCGCTTCGGTGGTCATCTGCCGACTCGTTTTTGGCGGAGGTTAAGTCCGTGAGTTCATCCGAATCCGCACCCATTCTCTCTGGCCTCACGGCTTCGCCAGCTTCGGCTTCAACTTTTCCAGTTTCGGGCTGATGACGACCGCGCAGTACGGCGCGTTGGGATTCTTGCGGAAATAGTCCTGGTGGTATTCCTCCGCCTTGAAGAATTTGGTCAAGGGAACGATCTCCGTGACGATGGGGCGAGGAAACCGCCACTGGGCCAGCTCTTTTGATTTCTCAGCGGCCCGCTTCTGGGCGTCGTTGTGGTAAAGGATGACAGAACGATACTGTGTTCCCGCGTCGGCCCCCTGCCGGTTCATCGTGGTGGGGTCATGCGCTTCCCAGAAAACTTCCAGGAGCTTTTCGTACGAGATTTTGTGCGGATCAAATTCAATCTGGATGACCTCGGCGTGGCCGGTGACGCCAGTGCAGACCTCTTTGTAGGTCGGATTCTCCTTTGTGCCGCCGGCGTAGCCGCTGGTGACGGACTTCACGCCGTCCAATCGTTCGAAGACGGCTTCCATGCACCAGAAACAGCCGCCGCCGAAAGTGGCCAGCTCGGTTTTGTTGGTCGTGTTCATGGTCTTGTCGGAGGGTTCGCCTGCGCGAGCCGTGATAAAGATCGACACGAGCAGCAGCCAGATCGCACTTTTCATTCTCTGACAAACTTTGTCCAGGTTGTATTGCGAATCCTGCGCGCGAATGTTGCGACTACGTTGCTTGATTTTTGTCGTCCGTGTCCGCGCGATCCAGGTGTTCGCCCGACGGCAAATCGGCGTATTTTTCGAGATGCTCCGGTCGGAGCGGTTCGCTGATGGCGTTCTCCTGATTGAACCATTTGCCGAGGTCAATGAGCTTGCAGCGATGCGAGCAGAACGGCCCATAGCGACCGGCAAACCAGTCGCCCTCTTTCCGGCACGTCAGGCATTTGACTTTCGGCACAGGTTTCATGGTCGCAACGCCGTAAGAATAGCGCGTCGCGAAGCCATCGGCAACTCTGACGACAACAACTCTTTTCCCCGGCCGGGATCGGAAGCTGTCATCGGCGCATCACGTTTCTTTGATTGGAAATTCCCACTGTGTGATTACGATTCGCTCGCAATGGACAGGCGCGCTGCTCCGGATTCCACCAGGCGGGTTGCGTTTCGACTGGGTTTGTTCCTGCTTTTTCTTGCCGGTGTTTCAGGTTGCTCCAGCTTTCACGGACGAGGGATTCGCTACCAGCTCGACCATGAATACTCCGTGCACGATCCGCAGTTTCTCCGGTCGATGGGCCAACTGGTCGGCCCCGGCATTGTGGCCAGCAACCGCGTCACCGCGTTTATCAACGGCGACCGGATTTTTCCGGCGATGCTTGCGGCCATTCGTGGCGCGCGGAAATCCATCGACCTGGAAACCTACATCTATTGGTCCGGCGACATCGGCCGGCAATTCGCCGAGGCGCTGGCCGAGCGGGCGCGCGCGGCCGTGAAAGTCCACGTGCTCATCGACTGGATTGGCTCGCGCAAAGTGGACTCGCGCGATCTGGCGATGATGCGCGAAGCCGGCGTCGAGGTCGAAAAATATAACCCGCTCGTCTGGTTCAATCTGGCTCGGCTCAATCACCGCGATCATCGCAAGCTGCTCATCGTCGATGGGAAAATCGGCTTTATCGGCGGAGCAGGGCTGGCCGATATCTGGCAGGGCAACGCTGACGCGCCGAAGCATTGGCGCGACTCGCAATTTCGCCTCGAAGGCCCGGCGGTCGGACAAATGCAAGCGGCTTTCATGGACAACTGGACGAAGACCACCGGACGCGTGCTCGACAACGAGGACTATTTTCCCGAACTGAGGCCTGCCGGGGACCATTATGCGCAGGTCTTCTTCAGCTCACCGCGCGACGGAACGGAAACGGTCCGTTTGATGTATCTCCTGGCCATCGCCGCGGCGCAAAAGAACATCCGATTGTCCGCATCCTATTTTGTCCCCGGCGCGTTGACGACCGAGGAACTCGTGGATGCCAGCAAACGCGGGGTGAACGTGGAAATCATCGTGCCCGGCGCGAAAACCGACGTGCCCATCGCGCGCTACGCCTCGCGGTCGAAATGGGGGCCGCTGCTCAAGGCCGGCATCAAAATCTACGAATACGAACCGACCATGTATCACTGCAAGGTGATGATCGTGGATGACGTGTGGGTGACGGTCGGCTCGGCGAACTTCGACAACCGCTCCTTCAGGCTGAACGACGAGGCGAACCTGAACGTTTACTCGGCGGAATTTGCCGCGGAACAGGCGCGGGCTTTTGAGGAGGACAAGACCAGCGCGAAGCTGATCTCTTATAAAGAATGGAAAGGACGCGGCCTCTGCACCAAGCTGCTGGAACGAATCCTCGCGCCGTTCAGGTCGCAGTTGTGAGCGAAGTTCAGGAACGCCTCGAACATCCCCTGGGTCGGTAGCCGCCGACGTGAGTCGGCAGTAGCGACGCGGAATGAATGAAAAGGGTCGCTACTTGAACCACCCCTCACCCGACCTTCGGCCTTCGGGCACCCTCTCCCCATCGGATGGGGAGAGGGAAGGGGTGAGGGGGCCGGTTCATGGGAAGCCCCCTTTCGTTTTGCGCATGCATTGGGACCATGA
>QHPA01000008.1 GCA_003218935.1 Verrucomicrobiota bacterium | reverse complement strand
TTACGTTGCAGAGTCACCGCGTCGCCTATTTTCAAATCGAGTTTTTTTGCAGCGGAACCGCCATTCACGGCGATTTCCAGAAAACCACTGGAACCCAGCACCGCAATCGGTTTTCGCGCGGAGACCGCTTGATAAAATGAGCCGAGTTGGCAAAGCCGATTGTGCTTCACTAGAACTTCACAGGGAGATTCAGTCGGGGCGAATAGCGCTCCGCGGTCAATGTTCGTAATCGCATTGCCGAACCGGTCGATGTAAACGATTTTGCCAACGATTGACCTCCACCTGCGTCGAGGTTTCGGCCAATCGATTTTCACGAAGCCTTTTGTCGCCGGGCCGGTTTTCTGAATCGGCCAGCCCTTGCTCAAGTGGGCAGCCACGGGCGCGAAGAGATCGCGGCCGTGAAACGTGTTGCTCACGGGTTGAAGAATCAGGTGTTCATTCGTGATTTGGCGAACGGCTTTGATTTTCTCGCGCGACAAAGCAAACGACAGAGCACCATTGTCCGGTCCGACGAAGAAATAGTTTGTCGTCTGCACCGCGATAGCTCCGCGCTGGCTTCCGACGCCCGGGTCCACGACCACGACATGGATGGTTCTTCTTGGGAAGAAGTTGTAACTGGCGGCCAGAGCGAATGCGCCTCCACGAGTGTCGCCTGGGGAAATTTCATGCGTGACGTCCACGATTTGAACCTGGGTGTTGATGCCCAGAATCACGCCTTTCATGGTTCCGACGAACCAGTCGGTGGCGCCGAAGTCCGTTGTCAGAGTGATGACACGCATGAGGTCCTTATAGCTGCCCGACCGGCAGATTCACAAACCAATTGCGTACCATGCAAAACTTGCCAAGTGCACGAGGTGCCACTAGGTTCACCACCCTTATGGAAAAAGTGGTCATCATCGGGACCGGCTGCGCCGGGCTGACCGCCGCGCTTTACGCCGCTCGGGCAAAACTTTCGCCGCTGGTGCTGACCGGCACAATGCCGGGCGGCCTGCTCACGACGACCAGCATTGTCGAAAATTTTCCCGGTTTTCCTGAGGGCATGGATGGCTACGAGTTGATGAGCCGGATGCAGAAACAGGCCGAGCGGTTTGGTGCGCGCGTCAAGTTCGGCACGGTCGAGGCAGTCGATCTATCGAAACGGCCGTTCACGCTGACGGTCGATGGTGAAAAAGTCGAAACGCAGACCATCATCATCGCCAGCGGCGCGAGCCATCGGCATCTGGGCCTCGAGAGCGAAAAGCTGCTGGAGACCAAGGGTGTGACGTATTGCGCGACGTGCGACGGCGCGTTGCCGATATTCCGGGATCAACCGCTCGTCGTGGTTGGTGGCGGCGATTCAGCGTGCGAGGAGGCGACTTATCTCACGCGTTTTTCCTCCACGATTTACCTGGTGCATCGCCGCGACACGTTGCGTGCATCCAAAATCATGGCTGACCGGACCCTTTCCAATCCGAAAATCAAACCGATTTGGGATTCAGTGGTAACGGAAATCCTCGACGTGAAACAAGATAAAGTCATCGGTGTTCGGTTGAAGAACGTGAGGACGAACAAGGAGAGCGTGATGGATTGCGCCGGGGTGTTCGTGGCCATCGGGCATTTGCCCAACACGCAGCTCTTCAAAGGCGTCATCGATATGGACGACGCGGGCTACATCATTCCGGCACGCGGAATGGAAACGAATGTGCCGGGCGTGTTTGTTGCCGGCGATTGTTCCGATAAAGTTTATCGGCAGGCGGTCACGGCAGCAGGGATGGGCTGCGCGGCGGCCATCGACGCCGAGCGTTATCTGGCTGAACTGAATCAGTGATTGAACTGAGCCCGCCGGTTCCACGTCCCACTGCGATTTGATACGCATACATGGATTTTCGCTTTGTTTTCCCACGGGTGGGTTGTTTAATCGTTGGGTATGAAAAAGCGGCACGCTCAGGTGAAGCGAGTCAGCAAAGAGACGAACATCCTCATCAAACTGAACATTGACGGGAGCGGGAAATCGCTGGTCAAAACCGGCATCCCTTTTTTCGACCACATGTTGGCGCTCTTTGCGAAGCATGCGGTGGTCGATTTGCACCTGCGTTGCGAAGGCGACCTCGAGGTGGACGCTCACCACACCGTCGAGGATTGCGGCATCGCTTTGGGGCAGGCCTTCCAGAAAGCGCTCGGCAACAAGAAAGGGATCCGCCGCTACGGCGCCGGTTTCGACCCGCGGAATCCGTTTACCGGCGAAGGTTACGTGCCGATGGATGAATGCCTCGCGCGATGCGTAGTCGATTTCAGCGGTCGGCCGTTTCTGGTCTGGCGTGGAATGAGCGACCTGGCCTACAAGAAGGTTACCGCTGCAGAGAAGAAACAAGATGTGTCGTCGGCGTTCCGGTTTGGTCTGGCGAAGGAATTTTTTCAAGGATTTGCCAACGAAGCGCGTTGCAACCTTCACCTGGAACTGCTTTATGGCGGCGAACCGCATCATGTGGTCGAGGCGCTGTTCAAGGCGTTCGCCAAGGCTGTGGACTTTGCTTGTCAAAAGGATGCACGAATTGCCGGGCTTTTGCCCAGCACCAAAGGGAGACTCTGACCCTGCTGCTGAATAGCCGCCCAACGTTCCACGTCGAACTCATGTCGCGCAAGCTTGATTACCCGTCTGCTGCAGACGATGCGCTGGTTAAAGCGGCGCAAAAGGCCGACATGCAGGCGTTTGAGGAACTGGTCGCCCGGCATCGGGATAAGATTTACGCCCGGGCTGTCAGCATGATGCGGAACGAGGAAGAGGCGGCTGATCTTTCCCAGGAAGCGTGGGTCAAGGCGTGGCAGCGCCTGAAACAATTTCAGGGCGAAGCCAGTTTCGTGACCTGGATGACTCGAATTATCATCAATCTCTGCCTCGACCAGTTGCGGAAGCAAAAGCGTCTGCGGGCAGAGTCCATTGAGCAGCTAGACGAGGAATCAGGCGGTGTGGAGCGTCAGATGCCGGTCGTGACGCCGAATCCTACGGAGCGAATGGAGCGGGGCGAACTCCGCCAGCGGATTGACGAAGCGTTGGGCAAGTTGTCTTGCGAGCATCGGACCGTGCTGATTTTGCACGAATTTGAAGAGCTGGAATATAAAGAGATTGCCAAGCGGATGCAGTGCTCGATAGGAACGGTAATGTCGCGGCTTTTCTATGCGCGCCGGAAGATTGCAGCGCTTCTGGCAGGTTGGAAACGGGAAGAACTCAGATGATTAACCACGAGACAGAACTGAGACTGCAGGCTTACCTGGACGGCGAGTTGTCGCCTGGCGAGGCCAAGGCCGTCGAGGATTTCTCGAACAGCGATGCGGATGCTCGGTCCCTTTTCGAGGAATTGAAGCTAACCAAGTCGTTGTTGGCGGAGAATGAATTAGAGGTGAGACTACCCGAATCTCGCGGGTTCTACTGGTCAAAGATTCAGCGACAAATCGAACGCGAAGAAAAGGGGCAGGCCAGCGAGCAGGCAGAAACGGCGGCAACGTCCTGGTGGCTTCGGTTTTTGGCTCCTGCGGCCGCGTTGGTCGCGCTGGCTGTCCTTGTAGTTGTGGCCTTGCGAGCGCCGAAAGGCGCAGAAGCCTTGGTAGCCTTGGACGACAGCCATGAAATTGAAACTCCGCTGGAAGAGACCAGTTCATTCTCGTTCCAGTCCGAAGCTGCGGGCATGACGGTCGTTTGGGTGGACAGCCATCGCGAATAAGATTTACGCCGCCCGAGTTCTTCGCCACAATAGCGCCGGCATGAAAAAGATATTTCCTTTTGGAGGAATTTCACTGGCTACAGTTGTGCTGTTCTTTGCTTGTTCCTGCCTGCTCAGGTCCGGTTCCACGGACCTGGCTCTGCAAGCCCAACTGGTCTGGGGCACAAACAATGACAAACCTGACGACCCCAAGCTGAAGGAGGTGGACGCGAAAGTGACGGAGAGATTACGCACGGCCTTAAAGTGGAAGAATTATTTCGAGGTCAACCGCCAGAATTTTACCGTCCACGCCGGGACGCCAAAGAAGGTCAAGATGAGCGACCACTGCGAAATCGAGGTGGATAACTTTGGCAACTCGTCAATCGAAGTGAAACTCTACGGCAAAGGAAAAATGGTAGTAAAAAAGACGCAGAAAATAAAGCCTGGTGAACTGTTGATTTTTGCGGGCGACGACAAAAATGACACCGCTTGGTTCGTCGTTTTGAGCCAGACCGAGAAGTAACTTTTCTTTGCACGATTTCGCGCCTTAAAAACATCAGGAGGCGTCATTTTTCACGTTTGGGTCTGATACCCAATACCTTTGGTTGTGGATTTGCCAGGTGCACAACTAATGGTGTTTTTTACAGGAGATTCACGCAAATAAAAGTTGTGTCCAGAGGCCTTTTTTTTTAGATTATTGGCGCCTTTGAAGTGCGGTCAAAATGACCGCCAGAATGCTTTTTATGCCGAACGAACCTGCTTTGGTGGAAGACCAAAATATGTCCCGAAAGAACGGCGTATCTGATAATGCCCACGAGGAAAAGCCCGCGTCGGGGGAGGTCTCTGAAAAGTACGACGCGTCGAAGATCGACAAGCTGGAAGGTCTGGAAGCGGTGCGGAAACGACCGGGAATGTATATCGGCGATCCGGACGAGCGCGGGCTTCATCATTGCGTTTTTGAGGTGCTGGACAACTCCGTTGATGAACATCTTGCGGGTTTTTGTGAACATGTCGAGGTGGCAATCCACGTGGATGGTTCGGTATCAATTCGAGATGACGGGCGTGGGATTCCCGTGGACATGCATCCGAAGTGGAAAATGCCTGCGGTCGAACTGGTGCTTACGAACCTTCACGCGGGCGGCAAGTTCGGGCAAGGAGCATACAAATACTCCGGTGGGCTGCATGGTGTCGGTGCCAAATGCGTCAACGCGCTTTCGGACTGGTTCAAGGTGGAAGTCTCGCGCGATGGCAAGGTTTATGACATGGAATTCGCGCGCGGCGTGACGATGCGGAAACTCGGGGTCATCGGCACATCGAAACATACTGGCACGCTCGTTACGTTCAAGCCTGATCCGACAATTTTTACCATCACGACGGAGTTCAAGTTCGACATTCTGGCGAACCGTTTGCGCGAATTGGCCTTCCTGAATCCTGGGCTTGAGATCGTTCTGAAGGATGAACGGACCGAGAAGAGCGAACGCTTTCTTTACAAAGACGGCATCGAGGAATTCGTGAAGCAGATCGGCAAAAACAAACAGGTGATTCATGCCAAGCCGATTGTCTTGAGCGCCAAAAAGGACGACGTGTTTGTCGATTGCGTCATGCAATACAACGACAGCTACAGCGACCAGATCCTTTGCTTTGCCAACTCGATTTCCAACCCGGACGGCGGCACGCACCTGACTGGTTTTCGCACCGCACTTACCCGCGCCATCAATCAATACTCCAGGCAGAACAATCTGTTGAAGGAGAAAGATCCGGCGATTTCCGGCGACGATGTGCGCGAAGGTCTGGTTTGCGTGTTGAGCCTGAAACTGCCGAACCCGCGGTTTGAGTCGCAGACCAAAGTCAAATTGGTCAACACTGAAATCGACGGGATTGTTTCGTCGATAGTGTACGAAGGGTTGATGACTTTCTTTGACTCGAATCCCTCGGTTGCTAAGCGCGTCGTTGACAAGTCATTGATGGCTGCACGTGCCCGCGAGGCGGCCCGCAAAGCCCGGGAAACGGTGCGCAAGAGCGCGCTCACCGGGGGCGGTCTTCCCGGTAAACTGGCTGATTGCTCAGACCGCGACCCTGCCAACACGGAACTGTTCATCGTCGAAGGTGATTCGGCCGGCGGATCGGCCAAGCAAGGGCGCGACCGGAAATTTCAGGCCATTCTGCCGATTCGCGGCAAACTGATCAACGTGGAGAAAGCCCGGTTGAATAAGGTCTTGGACAATAACGAAATTCGCACGATGATAACCGCGATCGGCACAGGGATCGGCGATGGTGAAGGCGACGGGGCATTCAACCTGGAAAAACTGCGTTACCACAAAATCATCATCATGACTGACGCCGACGTTGACGGGTCGCACATTCGCACGCTCCTGTTAACGTTCTTTTACCGGCAGATGACGGAGTTGATTAAAAAGGGATTCGTTTACATCGCGCAGCCGCCGTTGTATTCGATCACGCGCAAAAAGCGGGTCGAGTACGTGGATGACGACGCGCAGTTGAACCGGATCTTGATTCAAATCGGGACGGAGGAAGTGCGCCTCAAGAACCTCGCCGACGGCAAGGAGTTCAGCCAAAAGCAACTGGCGGAAATCCTGGAGTTGCTGGAATCGCTCGATAAATACGCGAACGCCTTGCGGCGGCATGGCGGGGACTTCGCGGATTACGTCGAGCATCGGCACGAGAAGACCCAGGAACTGCCTCGGCACCTCGTCAAAGTGCGCGAGGGCAACAAGGAAACGGTGCATTACTTTCACTCGGAAGAGGACTTGGCCAAATTCGGCATGGACAATCCCGATCTGAAATTGTTTGGCGAAGAGGAGTCGGACACGACGATGTTCGAAAAGTCCAAGAACGGCCAGACGCGTCGAGCCAGACATGTCGAGCTGTACGAGAGCAAAGCCATTGCCGAGCTGCTCTCGAAATTGGCCAGAAAGGATCTGAAGGTGGAACACTACGCCGCCCAGGACAAACCACTCTTCGAATTGATTGAAGGTGAAGGAGACAAGACGGAAGTGCGGCCACTTTTTTCCATCCCGGAAATTCTCAGCGGCGTCAAAGTGGTGGGCAAGCGCGGCATTCAGATCACCCGCTTCAAAGGGTTGGGCGAGATGGACGCGAAGGAACTCTTCGAGACCACGATGGATCCGACCAAGCGAAAACTGCTGCGCATCGATCTGACCGACGCAGTCGAAGCCGAGGAAATGTTTACGAAACTGATGGGCGATGAAGTTGAGCCTCGGCGGCAATTCATCGAAGACAACGCCCTCAATGTGCGGAACCTGGATATCTAACCTGAGCCCTGTAGCCGCAGGCTTCGGCCTGCGTGAGCCCAATGCCCGAGCCAAAAGACCCGAACGACCTGCCGGTGAGCAACACGCCGTTGTTTGCCGCGAATGAAAAAATCTCCAAGATCAATGTTGCGGAGGAGATCAAGAATTCGTTCCTCGACTATTCGATGTCGGTGATCATCTCGCGCGCGCTGCCCGACGTGCGCGACGGTCTGAAACCCTCCCAGCGCCGCATCCTTTACGCGATGCACGATCTGTCTCTCTTTCCCAACCGGCAGCATCGTAAGTGCGCGAAAATCTGCGGTGACACCAGCGGCAACTACCATCCGCATGGGGAAGCGGTGATTTATCCCACGCTGGTACACATGGCGCAACGGTGGGCCATGCGCGAGCGGCTCGTGGACGGCAAAGGCAACTTCGGTTCCATCGAAGACGACCCGCCTGCCGCGATGCGTTATACCGAGGCCCGCATGACGCATCTGGGCGCCGCGCTCATGCAGGACATGGACAAAGAAACGGTGGATTTTGTCCCGAACTACGACGAGACGCGCACCGAACCGACCGTCTTCCCGGCGGCGTTTCCCAATCTGCTCATCAACGGGGGCACCGGCATCGCCGTCGGCATGGCGACGAACATTCCGCCGCACAACCTCGGTGAAATCATTGACGGCGTCTGCGCCCAGATCGACGACCCGAACATCACGGTCCTGCAATTGATGAAGTTTATCAAAGGTCCGGATTTTCCGACCGGCGGCATGGTCTGCGGCATGGAGGGAATCAAACAATATTTTCAAACCGGCCGGGCGAGCGTCAAGATTCGCGGCAAGGCCGGCATTGAACAGTTGAAAGGCAGCCGCGAGCAGTTGGTCATCACCGAAATTCCTTACAACGTCAACCGGGCGGCTTTGGAAGAGCGCATTGCGCAATTGGTCAACGAAAAGATCATCCCTGACATCGCGGCGATGCGGAACGAGTCGGACGAAAACACCCGGATCGTCATCGAACTGAAACGGGAGGCGCTCCCCAAGGTGGTCATCAACAATCTTTACAAGCACACGCAGCTCGAAACGTCGTTCGCCGTGAACATGCTGGCGATCGATCGCGGTCGGCCGAAAACGCTCAACCTGAAGGAACTCATCCATTGTTATATCGAACATCGGCGAGAGGTGGTGATTCGACGGACGAAGTTCGAATTGAGAAAGGCCGAAGAACGCGCTGAAACCCTGGAAGGTTATTTGATCGCCCTCGCCAATCTGGATGAATTCATTCACCTCATCCGCAGTTCCAACAATCGCGAGGAAGCAAAAATCAAATTGCTCGCCTTCGAGTTCACGCAGGCGCAGGTGCAGGGCTTCGGCCTCAAGATTCGCAACGAAGCGCGCCTGAGCAGCGGGCGCTATTCGCTCAGCGAATCTCAGGTCAACGCCATCCTCGACCTTCGGCTCTATCAATTGACCGGAATGGAAATCGACAAGGTCGAAGCCGAGTACAAAGAACTGCTGAAAGAGATCGACGACCTGATGGACATCCTGGCGAAGGAGTCGCGCGTCCTGACGATCATTAAAAACGAGCTGAAGGAGATCAAAGACAAATACGCGACGCCGCGGTTGACCGACCTTGTGCCTGATGAAGGCGAGATTGCCATCGAAGACTTGATCGCCAACGAAGGCGTCATCATCACGCTCACGCACAACGGCCTGATCAAACGCACAAACACCAGCTCGTACCGCTCCCAGCGCCGCGGCGGCAAGGGAGTCATCGGCATGACCACGCGCGAAAGCTCCGCGGTCGAGGGTGAGGAGGCTGATTTCATCGAGCACCTGTTCACTGCCAGCACGCACGATTATTTGATGTTCTTTACGAACACGGGCCGGGTCTATGTCGAGCGCGTGCACGAAATCCCCGACATGGGACGCGCCGCCAAGGGCCGGAGCATCGCGAATATTTTGGAGCTTAAAACCGGCGAAAAGGTCACGGCCTTGATTCGGATCGTCGCCAAATCGGGTCAGAACAGCGACGATCAGACGTGGCAACAGCCGGGCTTCATTTTCTTCACTACCCGACAAGGCACGGTGAAGAAAACGGCGCTCGAAGAATTTGCCAACATCCGCAGGGGCGGCATCATCGCCATCGGCATTGAACCGGGCGACACGCTGATTGATGTCAAGCTGACCACAGGCCAAAACGAAGTTGTACTCATCACGCGCGACGGCATGAGCATCCGATTCCCGGAAGAAGACGTTCGATCGATGGGCCGTCCCGCAACCGGTGTGCGTGGCATTACGCTCGAGAAAGGAGATGAGGTGGTGGCGCTGTCAGTTGTGGATTCGAAAGCGACGCTGCTTGTCGCCGGCGAACACGGGATCGGCAAGCGGACCAGCTTTG
>QHPA01000007.1 GCA_003218935.1 Verrucomicrobiota bacterium | reverse complement strand
TGGTTTGCGCGACGCGTGGGACCCGCGAACGAGGAGCGAGTGATCGGATTTTAGCAGGCTCATTCCCCGAACCTTTTCTTTTTCCTCTCACCGCCGAACGGATTGCCTCCCCGTCGCGGCGCGCCGGCCAATCGCGGCATCCGGGCCGGGGCGATGCCGAGGTAGACCCAGCCAACGACCAGATGCAGCAGCCAGGCAAACAAAAGCCCGACAAGATTCAGTCGATTAAAACCATAGAGAAGAATTGCGCCGCTCATCAGCAAAGCCCCCGGCAACTGCGCCGCGCCGGCAACGCGCCAGCAGCCGGGCCAACTGGCCTGGCGATCCGAATAAAAAGTAATCAGTCGCAACGGCAGTGAATAGATTGTCGCCAGCACGAGCCAGCTCACCATCATGCAAATCACCACGCCGGCGCCGGCGCCGGCGACCGCAAACGGCCGCCACGCGCCCCACCAGGGGTCGGCTTCGGCACGATTCAACGCGATGGTCCGGTTCTTCGGATAAGGAACGGCGACGCAACCAAACAGTGAACAGATTTTGAAACCGTTTCGCTCGAGTTCCAGTTGCACGTCCGCGCTCTGTCCGAACCGGCTGCCTCCGGCCGCGTCAACGATGATCGACAAAAAAGTCCCTTCGGTGAGCCAGGAAGGCGAAGGACTGTCCCATTCGAGTTGACCATTGCGAACCGCCCCTTTTTCCGGCAGGCGCGCGATGGCCTTCTGGACCAAGGGGAACCACGCCGACATCAAAAAACAAAGCACACTCGCCGCGACCAGCAGTGCCACGATGAACTGGACGAGAAACAACCTTCCGAACGAAGCCCTTGAAAAAGCGGCCACGCCGCCAAAAGTGATCGGCTGCCACGGAGGAGAAGACGCCGGAGTTTCCATCGTTGAACGGGGCGAGGATAACCCCGGCGACGGAGATAACTGAAATGAAATCCACCTCACCCTAACCCTCCCGCAGGGAGAGAGGGAACAGCCGCCACCAAGCGTGTGTTTTGCGCACACTGGATTGGAAACTCAATCGCGGGCATGGCCCGAAGACGGCGGAGGATTCTCCCTCTCCCGCGGGGAGAGGGTCGGGGTGGGGTCGGGGTGAGGGGAAAGGGGCCCTCGGATGGCGCCGGCCGTTCCTCTTCGAGCTGGCACGCGAGTATTGCCCGAAGCGATTGAGAAAATCGCGAATCTCCCCGTCAACCCCGCGGCTCCTGCTTTGCCGGGGGTTGGGTTGCGCTCTGCGGCGGCTGAACGACCGCGACGGGCACGGGAAAACGAATCTTCATGACGTCGTCCACGAGCACTTCCACGTAATAGACGCCGGCCGCGGGAAATTCGACTTGCGGGAACACAGTCACGTTCGTGGCGTGATGCGAGGCGTCCTGGAGCGAGAACTTCACCTGGCCCTTGCGCAAAATGGTCGTCTGGTCCGGAGCGATCAAGCGCACGCTTTCAGTGAACTCGCCGAGTCCCGCCGTCCAACGGTTGAACACGCAGAGTTTGAAAGCGGTGACCGGCACCTGCGGCACGCGGACCAGTCCGATAACGCCCACCAGGATGAAATTGCTGTTGGCTTCGGGGCGCACGTCTTCGCACAAAAGCGAACATTGCAGGTCAGGAAGGATTCGAGTGGCATTCATGATTCGTTTAAATCGGTTCAGGGCCGGGTTCTGACGTTTATCTGCCAACCGCCAGTTCCGCAGCGCGAACTGTGTTCTGCATCAGCATCGCGATGGTCATCGGTCCCACGCCGCCCGGATTGGGAGTTATCCTGCCGGCGACCGGTTGAACTCGCGCAAAATCCACGTCGCCGACCAGGCGTGAGCCGCCTTTGGCGTTCGCATCCTTGACGCGGTTGACACCCACATCAATCACGACCGCGCCCGGCTTTACCATGTCAGCCTTGACAAATTCGGCGACGCCCAGCGCCGCGATCAAAATGTCGGCCCGCCGGCAATGCGCGGCGATGTCGCGCGTGTGCGAATGGCAAAGCGTGACCGTCGCGTTGGCGTGTCTGGCTTTTTGAATCAGAATGGCGGCCATCGGTTTGCCGACGATGTTCCCGCGGCCCAGGACGACGACTTCCGCGCCTTCGATTTTCACCTCAGACCGGAGGAGCAGCTCCTGCACACCTGCCGGTGTGCAGGGGACAAAACCGGTGGTGTCGCCGAGCATCAGCTTGCCGACGTTGACCGGATGGAAACCGTCCACGTCCTTTTGCGGCAAAACCGCCGTGTGCACATTGGCCTGATTGAGATGACGCGGCAGCGGCGCCTGCACCAGAATGCCATGAATCTTCAGGTCGGCATTGAGCTGCGCGATGAGTTTCAGCAAATCTCTTTCAGAAGTGGCCTCCGGCAGGAGGTGCGTGACCGAAGCGATGGCGAGACGCGCGCTCATCCGCTCCTTCATGCCCACGTAAACCTGCGAAGCTGGATCATCGCCGACCCGAACGAAAGCCAGGCCCGGCTGCACACCGCGCTGCTTCAGAAACGCAATGCGTTGGGAGGTCTCGGCGTGAATTTGTTCGGCAACGGCACGCCCGTCAATGAGATTGGCCACCGACATCAGGGAACCACCTGAACCGATTCGGCTTCGATGATGGGCGTGTTGATCCAGCGTTGGTCGATGAGTTCTTCACCCGTGACGATGACTTTTTTGCCGGCGAATTTCTTGAGGCTGATATCCTCGCTTTCGCTGTGGAGGAAATTGACGATTCTGTGGCTCTCCCGGTTTTCCAGCGCATACGAGGTCGGGGCCTGAATGCTGCGGGAATAAACAACCGTGCCTTCCCGGGTGACGATCCGTTTGGGCGGCGCCGTGTCGGCCGGCGTTGCCAGCGCAGGTTCCGGCGCAGTCGTGACCGGTTGCCCTGGCGCTGGAGTCGGAGTCGTGTCGATGACCGGTGTTGTATTGGGCTCGGGTTTGACGGTTTCAACCGTCGTCGGCGGTCGGCCGGGCGCCGCGCCCGGGTTTGCGTTCGCCGCTAATTCAGTCGTCGCTGGCGCGGGCGCGATGCCAGACTTTTCCAGCATGTCCGCGGCCACGAAGGCATACGCGTTGGCCGGCGCCTCGATCTCCATCCAGTTGCCTTCCGTCCGGATTTCTTTGACCTCGGTGCCGCGATCAAGCCGCCCAATGACACTGAAATTTTCGCCGGGTCCAGCCCGGAGATTGAGGCGCTTGATGTTCACGGTGTGATTCGTCGTCTCGATGTAAGGCGCGTAAGCCCAGACCGGTGTGTTAGGGGGCAGTTGAATCTTCGCCCATTTGGCGGGCTCGCCCCGCTTGTGTTTCCTGGCGCTGAGTTCCTCCAGCACAGTGACCGTTTCGCCCTTCTTCAATTGCGTGATGACTTCGCTCGTCGCAGAGGCCTGCGCGCGCAAGTTGACCCGGTCTCTTTTTACGACGGCGGCTTCTTCGGCCCGGACGGTCAAAACCACCAGCCCGACCGCGATCACCGCGGTCCAGGCCCATCGTTGATTCGTCTTCATAGCGTTCAGGAGTAGAAGTTTTATCGCCGGTCCTGTCAATGCTCGTGAGATACGACGCGCCCGGGCCGGCTGCTGCTCGACAGTAAAGTTTTTATTTCCGACTCCGTCAAGGTTCGCCACTTGCCCACGGGCAGGTCGGCCAGTTTGAGGCGACCAATTTGCGTGCGGCGGAGATGGGATACCGTCAGCCCTTGCGACTCGAACAACCGCCGTACCTCGCGGTTTTTGCCTTCCGCCAGCTCCACCTCGACCACGCTGTGGGAATTATTCGCGCTTAGCAGCCGAGCCTTCTCCGCGTTCAGCCTTTCGCCTTCGTGAACCACGCCGCGGATCAATTCGCCCAGGACTTTCGGCTCGACCCGCCCTTCGACGGTGGCCAGGTATTTTTTTCGGACGCCGTAACGCGGATGCGTCAATTGCAGACAAAACTCCCCGTCGTTGGTGAGGAAAATCAAACCTTCGCTCTCGTAGTCGAGCCGGCCAACCGGGTAAAGGTTGTTCCACTCTTTGGGCAACAAGTCACCGACTACGCGGCGCTTCGCCCGGTCACGCCGCGAACAAATGTAACCACGCGGCTTGTTCACGGCGACGTAGAGCTTGCGCCTGGGTTTGACCGGCGCGCCGTCAACCGTGACGCGGTCGCGTGTCGGGTCAATCTTCGTTCCCAGCATCTGGGCGACGTGCCCGTTGACCGCGACCCGACCGGCCAGGATGATCTGTTCACCGGCGCGCCGCGAGGCCACGCCCGCATCGGCGAGAAATTTTTGTAGGCGAACCATCTCAGTGCGGAATGCGTAATGCGGAACTCGGAGTACGGAATGAACTGCAAGCGCGTTGCGCTGGTTCACTCGACACTCCGCATTCCGCAATCGAATCAGGTTTCCGGCTTGGTTTTGCGCAGGCCGGAGACGCGGTCGCCGTCGTTCCACTGGCCGCGTTTCTTGAGCAGGGCGACTCGCTCAAAACGTTTGAGCACATTGCGCTTGGCGCCGGTTGTGCCGACCGCGCGGAGACTGGAATGCTGTGACATAGATTCGTTAAACGGTTAAATCGTTGAAGCGTTAAACTGGTGCTTCCCTCACCGCTGACACGGCAGGACCGGACTTCTATCACAGCCGGACCCGAATGCAAACGGTTAATTTCGCCCAGCCAGGCCCTGCGGCGCATCTTGACACCACCGCCATATCGCTGGTCGATTCCCTCTCCCCACGACGGAGGAGTGGGGAGAGGGTAAGGGGAGAGGGAGCGGTGGGATTCCGCGATGGTGGTACTGTCAAGCTGCGTCGCAGGCCCCTTTTTGCGCACCTTGAAGGTTGAACCGGCACGCGAGAACTCGTAGCATCCGAACAATCCATCGCTGGCATCTGTCCAGTAGAAACAGCGTTCGATGAACAAATCCGTCAAAAATCTCATCTGGCTGGTGATCGCGTTGCTCGGAGCGTGGGCTTACGTCGTCCTGGCCACCCGCCGGGGCGAAGCGGTCAACTCGGTTTACATCCTCATCGCCGCGCTCTGCTCTTACGCTATCGGCTACCGCTTTTATTCCAAGTGGATCGCCGCCCGGATTCTCGCGCTCGACGACCGACGCGCCACGCCTTGCGAAGTCCACGATGACGGCAAAGATTTCGTGAAGACGAACAAGTGGATTGTCTTCGGGCATCACTTCGCGGCGATTTCCGGGCCGGGCCCGCTCGTCGGTCCGGTGCTGGCCGCGCAATTCGGTTATCTGCCCGGCGCGCTCTGGATTCTGATGGGTGTGGTGCTCGGCGGCGCCGTGCAGGATTTTGTCATCCTGTTTTGCTCGATGCGTCGCAACGGGAAATCGCTCGCGCAAATGGTGAAGGAGGAACTCAACACAACTGCCGGGATCATCGCCATCGTGGCGATTCTCGCCATCATGATCATTTTGCTGGCTGTGCTGGCGCTGGTGGTTGTGAAAGCGCTGGCGGACAGTCCCTGGGGCGTGTTCACGGTCGGCGCGACGATTCCTGTTGCAATGTTTATGGGCGGTTACCTCCGCTGGTGGCGGGTGGGTAAAGTCACGGAGGGGTCGGCGATCGGCGTCGCGCTCCTGCTGCTCGCGGTCTGGGGCGGACAATACGTGCATGGTCACGCGAATCTGGCGACGCTCTTTTCGCTCAAGGATATCAACATTGCCTGGGCGATCATCCTCTACGGCTTTGCCGCCAGCGTACTGCCGGTCTGGCTGCTGCTCGCGCCGCGCGATTATTTGAGCACATTCATGAAGCTCGGCACCATCTTCGCTCTGGCGCTGGGCGTATTTCTGGTTTTGCCCGCGTTGAAATTTCCCGCGGTCAGCCGCTTCATTGACGGTTCCGGGCCGGTCGTGGCCGGCAAACTGTTTCCGTTCTGTTTTATCACCATCGCCTGCGGCGCGATCTCCGGCTTCCACACCTTGATCGCCAGCGGCACGACGCCCAAAATCATCACGCGCGAAAGTTACGCCCGCTCGATCGGCTACGGCGCGATGTGCCTCGAATCACTCGTGGCGATCATGGCCTTGATCGCGGCCTGCTCGCTCGACCCCGGTGTTTACCTGAGCATGAACATTAAAGGCGCGCCGGAGGAAACCGCAGCGAAGGTCACCGCGCTCGGTTTTCCGGTCACGGTCGGACAGATGAATCAACTTGCCGACTCCATCGGCGAGAAGACTCTGTTCGGCCGGACCGGCGGAGCGGCCACTTTGGCGGTCGGCATGGCGCAGATTTTTCACCACGCGGTCGGCAATCGCTGGCTCGATCTCTGGTATCATTTCGCGATCATGTTCGAGGCGTTGTTCATCCTCACGACCCTCGACGCCGGCACGCGTGTCGGGCGCTATCTCCTTCAGGACGTGCTCGGCAACGTCTGGAAACCGCTCGGCGACGTGAAAGACCTGAGAGCAAATGTGATCGCCAGCGGCCTGATCGTGGCGGGGTGGGGATATTTCCTGATTCAAGGTGTGCGCGACCCGCTCGGCGGCATCAATTCTCTCTGGCCGTTGTTTGGTATCGCCAACCAACTCCTCGCGGCCGTCGCGCTTTGTCTGGCCACGACCGTGATCTTGAAAATGACGTTGCAAAGTGGTCCAGGGCCTGTCCCACGTTCGCCCGCGTTTGCGCTGGTAACGCTCGTCCCACTCGTCTGGTTGCTGGTGGTGACGATGACGGCTGGCGTGCAGAAAATTTTTGACCCCGATCCCAGAATTGGGTTCCTGGCAGCGGCAGAAGTTTACTCCGAGAAAATTGCGGAAGCTCACCCGGCGACAGGCTCGCCTAAAACCGATGATGCCATGGCACCAGCTCAGAGAGCTTTGGAGTCCAATAAACGGCTGCTTTTTAACAACAGGCTGGACGCCTTCGTGGCCGGCATGTTTCTCGTTCTGGTCGTGCTCTTCGTCGCGGTCAGCGCCCGCGAATGGATTCTTTTGCTCGCGCGTAAACGGCTGGCGACGTTGCGCGAGTCCGATCCGGTCTGGTTGCCCGACTACGCCGTGGCGGAAGGCAAGCCGTTGCGTCTGTTCAGCCTGATCGCGCTTGCGTTTGCGCTGAGCAAAGAGTTGTCCGGCGAAGCGGCGTTGGAACGGGCGCAGCGGAGCGCGACCCTTTGTGACTGCGGGCCGACCCGGCATCAAAAGATCAATTTGCCGGGTGAGCAGCGGCCCTCGAGCCCGCCAACCAGGGAACAGCTCTACCTTCAAACGGTTGAACGGCGGTTCAACGGCATCAATCGGTGTTGTTGAGGGGCTCTTCACAATTTCCAATCGCAAATCGGAAATCGAAAATCTAAAATTCCCCGTGCAACGCATCGGTTTATTCGGCGGGTCGTTCAATCCGGTTCACCTCGGCCATTTGCTCGTGGCGCAGGCGGCGCGGGAGGAACTCCGGCTCGCTCGCTTGTTTTTTATTCCCGCCGCGCAATCCCCGTTCAAACCGGGCCTGGCGCTGGCGCCGGCGGAAGCGCGGTTGCAAATGCTGCGTCTGGCGTTGGCCGGCCAAACCGAATGCGAGATCGACGACCAGGAACTCAAGCGCGGCGGCGTCTCCTACACGGTTGACACAGTCCGCGACTACGTTCGACGCTTTCCGGCCGCGCAGTTGTTTTATCTCATCGGTGCCGACCACATCCCGCAATTGCCCAAATGGCGCGAGGCGGACGGACTGGCCGGGCTGGTCGAGTTCGTCGTCATCGCGCGGCCCGGCCAGGTCGCCACGCCCTTGCCAACGCCGTTTCGCGGCGAAACGTTGAACGGCTTTCCTCTGGGTGTTTCGTCATCCCAAATTCGCGAACGGGTCAGGGCCGGTTTGCCGATCGAACTGCTGGTCGGATCCGCCGTCGCCGAGGCAATTCGTAACAATCGTCTTTATCTTTGAGCGGGTCTTCCCCACCCTCATTATCGACAATGGATTCGAAGAAATTGGCGTTGCTCTGTCGGGAACTGGCCGACAACAGGAAGGCGGAGAACATCGTCATTCTCGACCTGCGCGAATTGTCGTCGGTTACGGACTATTTTGTCATCTGCACCGGCACCAGCGAGCCGCACCTGCGCGCCATCGTGGACGAAATCACCGACCAGTTGCGCGAAGAGCACGCCGTCCGTCCGCGCGCCATGGACGGCACGCTGCAAACCGCGTGGATCGTGCTCGACTTCTTCGACGTGATTGTGCACGTGATGCGGGGCGACGTGCGCGAGCATTACGATTTGGAAGGCCTTTGGGGCGACGCGCCCAGGTTGCGGCTGCGCAAGACGCCGCGACCGAGGCCGGGAGAAGATTGAACTTCCCGGTCCCGCAACCAGAAATGGTTTCGGTTCCAGGGAGTGAAGGAAGGGGAAGGCGAGCTACTGGCTTTTGGCGGGCATTTCCGTGGAAGCCTTCACCATTTCATCCAGTAGTTTCTTGAATTCTTCCAACCCCGGCGCGGGAACGATGATCGTGTCGCGCCGCCCGTTCACGTCCTCGGTAATTCGCAAAAAACGGCCGCGGGTATTCTCCTTGAGAGTGAACACGAATGTTTTTCGCTCAATTTGAATCTTGTCCGCCTTCAACGTCTCCTCCGGCGCGCCCGGCTTGGGCGCCCCCGAATAAGACCGCTGGCCGTAAGGCGATTGACGCTCGTTTGAGATCATACAGCTCTTTCGACCCAGGCACTGACTCCGCCACGAACAACTATACGCACTTTTTTTGCACATCACACGGTTTGTCAACCCTCGATTTTGAAGACCGGCCGGCTCCAATCCACGGTTTCGCTCACGCCCGATGGCGATAGCCGCTGCCCGGCGTGGTCACGCGCCAGAGATAAACCGTGATGCCGGTGAGGACCATCAGGTTCAACATTTGCGACGCGCCATGCCAGAGCGCGAACGAATGCTGCGCCTCCTGGCGTTGTTGCTGGGCCACTCCGGGACCGTACATCACGCGATGCAGTCCCTGTAATTTCGGTTGAATAATGAAGCCTCCAACCAAGCCGAACCAGAAAATTCCGAGCAGCAGCCAAAACGTCAAACGCTGCAACGGCTTGCCCATGTAAAGCCATTCCGCCACCAGGTGGAACATGGCCAGTATTCCGCAAATCAGGTGCAAAATGAAATAACGCTCGAGTAGGAGCTGCACCGCCGCGCCGGCGTAAGGCTTCGTCAGCAAATGGATCATCTTTTCTGAGAAAAAAGCCGGCCCGACGCTGAACGTGAAAAAAATCGACGCCCCGAACCAGATGGCGGCGTTGGCCACGCCTACGAATCGCAAAAAACCGATCACCCGTTCAGATTAGAAAAATCCAAAAACAGTGCCAAGCCTCGATTCTCATCGAACGCTGGAAATGTAACCCGCGAAAGACGCCAAATACACAAAACAAATCCGCGCCCAATCGCTTCCTGCACGATCAAAATAGTGAACCGCTAATCTACGCTCATCATCGCTACTCTCATCAGCGCCGATTAGTGAAGATTAGTGGTTAAAAATTCCGGGGCAACTCAGGGCCACCTGAGGCGTCCGCTCGCCGCAGGACCGGGATTCGGTGCAAATCAACCGGCGTCCGCCGCGGCGCGGCCTTGTGCTTCGATGCGCTCCACCATGGCCTGCAAGGTGACGGCCCTGGCCACGCGCTGTTCGGACTGGTGGATTTCGTCGAACGCGCCGCGCACCAGCTCGCGCGTCGGCTCCTCGCGCGTCGCCGGTTCCTGTCCCAGACCGGCGCGCAAGGCCTGAAGGATGTCCTCATAAGAAATTCGGTCAAGCGGCCGCGCGGGACAATACGCCGTCTCCGGCGTCGCGACTTCCGCCAGCAATTTGCGCTGCAACAGCGGTTGGATGATCTGGCTGACCAGACGGCTCGACACCGACAGCGATTCGGAAACCTCCCCCAGCGTGGGCGGTAGCTCGCCCCGATGGAATTTCTGCCCGACCAGCGTCATCAGCCGCAGCGCGATGAATTCGCGACCGCGCTGATTGACGTTTTCAGCCTGTTTATCCTGAAGGTACGCCCGTCGGTTCTGATAGGCGTAGGCCACTTGCGCACCGAACAGCAGGATCGTCCAGGAGAGGTACAGGCCAAAGAGCAGGATCGGTATGGCGCTGAGCGAACCGTAAATCTTGCTCGCCGAAATGACGCGCGAGGTGAACAGGGCGTTAAAATTGCCGTTGAGGATCCAAAGGGCACCCGCGACCAGCCCGCCGAACGCCGCCGCCTGCCAGTTCACCCGCGTATTTGGCATGAACTGATACAAGAGCGTGAATGAACCACACAGGAGGAAAAAGGGAATCATCTTGAACAACAGCCCACCGATGATCGGCGTCTCAACGATCAGGTCTTGCGCCGCCTGAAACCGCGAGCCGATGGCAAGCCCCATCACGAGAATCACCACCAGGGGCCCGAGCGTGACGGCCGCCCAGTAATGAATGATCCGCACAAACCAGTTCCGCCCTCGCGGCACGCCCCAGATGTCGTTGAACGTCGCTTCGATTGTGCTGAGCAGCCCAATCGCCACAAAGACCAGCGCCACGGTGCCGACCAGGCCAAGGGCGCCGCTGTGAACGTTGGCGATGAACGTCCGGATCGTCTCCACCACCTTCTGGCTGGACTCGTCCTCACCGTGAGCGGCGCGCAGAACCAGCGAGGTCAGTTGGTCCGCCAGCTTCTCGACGAGCTTGACCCGGCGTTGTTCGGTGGCCTTCGCGAGACGCGGCAACAATTCCTCGATCTGTTTGGCGATCTTGCGTCCATAGTCCGCGCCGGCTTCCTGGCCGGTGGCTGCGCCTGGAACCAGTTCGGCGGCCAACTGGTTGACCAGGTGGGTGCGCTCCTGGCCACTGCTCTCCACCAGCCGGGGCAGCGCGGCTCCGATTTTTTCCACAATCCGACTCCGGGCCGACTCCTTTTCCTCGGCCGTCGCCGGAACCAGGCCCAACTGGGGCGCCAGTTCGTCCACGACCGTTTGAATCAGTTCGGCCTGTTGGTCTTCGCTGCTTTGAAGCAGTTTGGTGGACACGCCCAATCCCACTGCCAGCAGCGGGATCAACGCCAGCAGCGTCGTGTAGGCCAGCGCCGAGGCGCGCACTGGACAGCGGTTGCGCACAAAGCTCTTTCCCACCAGCACCCAGAAATGGATGAACCTTCGTAAGGGATGCAGCCGCGCCTCGTCCACCAGAACCAGCCCCTGTTCATCGAGCAAGGCCTGGGCTTCGGCCTGGAATTTTTTGACTCGCGAAACGGAATCTTTGACCATCGTTCCACCAGTGTAAAGTTCCGCGTTGCGCGTTCAAGGTTCAAAGTTGTTCCTGGGTGGTTCCCGGTTGTTCGCCGTGTGTTGCTGACCAGCGGGTTGCTCCCTTCGCTCGACCGCCGACCGACCACCGATCCGGGACAAACCGCGAGTTGAACTTTGAAATGTCGTGCCTTAGGCTTGCGCCCATGGCTCGTAAAGCATCGTCCAACCAGGTTCACGCGCGCGGCTTTGGCGACATCATCGGCATCGCGCTCATCGCGGTGTCCGTGCTCACGCTCGTCGCTTTGCTCTCTTACGATCCCCGGGACATCTCCGTCAACAGCACCGAGACCAACCTCATCACCCACAACTGGATCGGCCAGGTCGGCGCCTGGGTTGGTTTCCTGCTCTTTTTTTTGTTCGGCGCCGGCGCTTATCTTCTGCCGATTCTGCTCTTCTGTTTCGGCCTCAGTTATCTGTTTCATTGGATGGCCTACTTCCATCGCCGCTGGGTCTGGGCGACCACTCTGCTGCTGTGCGGCATGGGCCTGCTCGATCTGAACAAACCGGTGGCTTTCCTCGCCCACTGGCAGCGGAACTATAACGCGTCTTCCGTTGGGGGCTGGGTCGGGCTGATGATGAACAAATATCTGTTCGGCCACTTCGGTTCCGTCGGCGCGACCATCATTTTCACCACGCTTTATTTCATCAGTCTTCTGTTCCTGACCAATTTTCAACTCGGCGAATGGTTGCGCGGCCTGTTGCCCGGTGAAGCGGCTGAAGCGGAAAAGGATGTCCCCGATGAGGATCGAGCGCTCGACCGCCGCGCGCGCGAACTCGAACGCCAGGCCAAAAAACTGCAGGAACAGGTCGCCAAAGCCGGCCTCGGTGCCGACCTGCAGCCGGTGCCTGAACCGACCGTCCGCGATCTCAGCGTGCCACAGACCAAAGCGTCGCTCCGGTCCGCCGCGAAGCTTAAAACCAAACCGATGGGGGCCGAAACGGAACCGCTCGCGGGCGTTGAAGGTGAGGTAATCCCGGCGAAAGAAATTGTTGCCGCAACCAAACAGGACATCCTCGGCAAACCAAAAGAAAAAGCAAAGGAACCGAAAACAGAAGAGCCGGCTGCTGAAACGCTGAAAGACGCCGTTTCCGGAAAGGATAAAACGATCGTCGTGGACGAAAAGACGGCCGTCGAAGCGCTGCCGGTGGTCCACCTGGCGCCGGAGCCACCGCTCAAACCAAGGACCCAGCCTAAAAAACCCAAGCCCATCGCCGTCGCCGCCACCCCGCTCATCGGCAATTACCAGGTGCCGGTGTTCGATTTGCTCAATTACCCTGACCCCGCCGTTCGCCCGACCGAATCGAAGGAAGACCTGATGGCCAACGCGCGGCTCATTCAACAGACCCTCGCGCAGTTCGACATTGAAGTCGCCCTCGGTGACATCACCAAAGGCCCCACCATCACGCGTTACGAACTGCATCCTGCGCCGGGGGTGAAACTCGAAAAAATCACCGCCCTGAACAACAATATCGCCGCCGCGCTCAAAGCCGAGCGCATCCACATCCTCGCGCCCGTTCCCGGCAAAAGCTCCGTCGGCTTTGAAGTTCCCAACCTCATCAAGACGAAGGTGATCATTCGCGATCTGCTCGAATCCGAGGAATGGCGCAACACCCGGGCGCGGATCCCGCTCGCGCTCGGCAAAGACGTTTACGGCCACCCGATCGTGGCGGATCTCACGGAGATGCCGCACCTGCTCATCGCCGGCAGCACCGGCTCCGGCAAATCCGTTTGCATCAACGCTATCATCACCTCTCTGCTCTACCGCTTTTCGCCCGACCAGCTCCGCTTCGTGATGATTGACCCGAAGGTGGTCGAGCTGCAGCAATACAACGCCCTGCCGCACCTCGTTGTCCCGGTCGTGACCGATCCAAAAAAAGTGATCCTCGCGCTGCGTTGGGTAGTCAATGAAATGGAGAAGCGCTATCAGATTTTCGCCCGAGTCGGCGTCCGCAACATCAAATCATTCAACGAACGGCCCAAGGACATTCCCCTGCCCAGAACCGAACCCGAACTGCCGCTCAAGGCCAGAAAAGAAAAAATCGAAGCCGGCGCGGACGGGTTCGCGGTCGAAGTGGACGAGGAAATCGTCGTGCCGCGCGACGATGACATTGTCATCCCGGAGAAGCTCAGCTACATCGTCGTCATCATCGACGAACTCGCCGACCTGATGCTCGTCGCGCCCGCCGACGTGGAAATGGCCATCGCCCGCATTACGCAAATGGCCCGCGCCGCCGGCATTCATTGCATCGTCGCCACGCAACGGCCCAGCGTGGACGTCATCACCGGCGTCATCAAGGCGAACATCCCGGCGCGCATCGCCTTTCAGGTCGCGGCGAAGGTGGACTCGCGCACGATCCTGGACGGGATGGGCGCCGACAAACTGCTCGGCAAAGGCGACATGCTCTATCTGCCGCCCGGCTCCGCCAAACTCGTCCGCGCCCAGGGCGCGCTCATCACTGACCAGGAGACCAATCGCATCGTCGAATTCATCGCCCGGCAGGGCAAACCGAGTTACGAAATGGAAATCCACCAGCAACTCTCCAAACCGCTGAGCAGCCTCGACGGCGAAAACGGCATCGACGAAGACGAGGACCTGATCCAGGAGTGCATCGAAGTCATCCGCAGCGAACAAAAGGCGAGCGTCTCGCTCCTTCAGCGCCGTCTGCGCCTCGGCTACACCCGCGCGGCGCGCATCATGGACGAGCTGGAAAACCGCGGCATTGTCGGCCCCAGCAAAGGCGCCGAACCGCGCGACATTTTGATTGACCTCGACGGCACCGGCGCCGACGGCCAGGGACAATAGCCCCGATGTTGAAAGTTGAATGTTGAATGTTGAATGTTGTCCCCGAGAGATGCAAATGCCAACCATAGCCGATATTGGATCAATTCTTGAGGTGACGCCACAGGATGAGATCTGGATCAAAACGAGTAGCGAGCTCTGTCGGTCCTCTGTTTCCTCGGTTACCTCCTGTTAAATTTGGAGGCTGCGGCGTTCGCGCCGATGAGGCGGATTTCTTTTCGTGTAGTTCGCGTGGTTCGCGGTTACATTTCCGACGCGGTGGCATGGCCGGCCGTCGCTGCGAGTCAGGAGATACTGACCGGAGATTTTAGAGTCGATGAAGTTGGATTGCCGAACCAGATCACTGGAGCCAACGCAGGACTCAAACGGACTCTCGACTGACGTTCATGGGTTGCTGTTTTGGATTTTCCAATTTCTGGTGGAAATATCCTTCCTGCTAATTTTGCTCATCGGTTGGGGTTTGATTCGTCTTCGGCGTTGGGCAGCCGTAGGTGGAAAGTTTCTGGGCGTCATTTCATTGCTGGTGTGTCTGTGGTTCATTCTGACGCAAGGGATGGAGCACGGCCCAGAGCCGTACGTGGTCATTGTGGCGTTGCCCTCTAGCGTACACACTTTTTGCCGTATGGAGGTTCAGAACCTACGACCGAATCGCCGAACCCCTACCACCGAATGGCGGGGCCGCGACGCCTTGTGCAAATGCCAACGCCACTTAGGGGCCGCCATCGGTGTTTCGTTAGCCCCAAGAGTCCGTGAGAATGGCGACAATAACATATCTTTCCGTAGCGGGATTGCTGAACTTCGTTCTCTGTGGCTTCCAATATTGGTTGGCATCAGCATTGTTGACCTTTGCGGCGGCCTACCAAGCCATGCGATTCATACCGCTCACGCTAGTCCTTG
>QHPA01000417.1 GCA_003218935.1 Verrucomicrobiota bacterium | reverse complement strand
CCCCTCTCCCTGGGAGTGAGGGCGAGGCTGATTTGGGACTTCGTCACCAGGTGCCGTGATCTCCACACATGAAACACCAAGACGCGCGCAGTTGTCGCGCAGCAATTGCAGACGGAAGCTGTCCACATCTTCGGCCACGAGTTGTCCGCGGTCCTGCATGAGTTGAGCGATGTACGTCGTCTTGCCGCCGGGCGCGGCGCAAAGGTCGAGGATGTTCTCGCCCGGTCGCGGACCCAGTTCACGAACCGGCAGCAGGGTGCTCGGGTCCTGAACATAGAAGAATCCCTTTCGAAAACTTGGCAGGCTGGTCAGCGGGGGATGCGACTTCAGTTCAAAGACCAGATTCTCCTCCAGCCAGTCGCGGCGGACAAAGTCGTATTCGACATCTTCGTCGCGCCACTGCTCAAGCAGTTTGCCGGTTTCAGTGCGCAGCGTGTTGACACGGGCGAATGTTTTCGGCGGCGCATTGTTCCATTCGAGCAATTGCCGCAGCTTTTCAGCGCCCCAGCGTTTCTGCCAGCGTTCGCAGAGCCAGTCGGGGTGGGAACAGCCGAGGGGCGGCTGGTTTGTTTTCAACTCGTCGAGGAGCTTTTTTGTCTCGTCACGTTCGCTGGCATAACCGCGCAGGAGGGCGTTGATGAAACCGGACTGCGGGCCGCAGCCGAGTTGTCTGGCCAGCTCGACGGTTTCGTTCACCGCCGCGTGGTCGGGGATGCGGTCGAGCCAGAACATTTGATAAAGCCCCAGCCGAAGCAGAATTTGCAGCGTTGCTTTCTGGACGCGGCGTTCGGTCTTGCGCGCGATCAGCCAGTCGAGTGTTCTTTGCCGGCGGACGACACCATAGACGAGTTCCTGGCAGAGGCTGCGATCCGCGGGCGAGAGGGATGGCAAGCCGGCTTCCAGCAGGTTTTCCACGTAATCGGCGGCTTTTTCGCGTTCCTGGAGAACGCGCGCGGCAATTTCTCTTGGTTTTTGAACGCGCACTGCCTAATAATGACATCCGTTTCATTGCGAGCGAGTTTTTTGAAGATTATGAAAGAAGAGTTGGAGAAACTGGTTGCCGCCGGCAAGATCAGCCGTCAACACGTTGAACCGTTGTTGCAACTGGTCCAAAGCGGCTACGCCATGCACCGAAGCTGGGGCTTCGGCAAAATCAAGGCAGTGGACACGGTTTTTGCGCGGCTGACCGTTGATTTCCAAAACAAGCCGGGGCATTCGATGGACCTGGGGTTCGCTTCGGAGTCGCTCAAAGCCATCCCCAGCGATCACATTCTGGCGCGCAAGGCGTCGGACCTCCAATCGCTGCGCCAGATGGCGGCATTGCACCACCTCGATCTCATCAAGCTCGTGCTCCAGAGCTTCGGCGGCAGGGCGACGCTGGAGCAGATCCAGCAAGTGCTCGTGCCGGACGTCATCGCAGACGACTGGAAGAAATGGTGGGAGGTGGCCAAGCATGAACTGAAAAAGGACGGCCATTTTCTGGTGCCAGTGAAAAAATCCGACCCGATTGTTTATCAGACGAAGGAGATTTCGTTGCAGGAGCGTTTGATTGGCGATTTCCGCTCGGCCAAAGGTCTGAAAGCGCGGCTCAGTGTGGCCAACGAACTGTTGAAAAACCTGTCCGATCTGACGGATAAAAACACGGCCGTCACAGAAGCCATCAACATGCTGAACGTCGAAATCGTCAGCCACCAGCGCACGCTGCCGGCGCTGGCGCTCGAAGCGATTTTCGTTCGCGACGAACTCCGCCTGGCAGCCAGCGCGCCCGGCGTGGAAGGCGAGCTGACTCCCGTCGCGGTCTGGTCGCAGAATCTGAAATTGGGTCAGTTGCTCGAGCAAGTGCCGGCGGCCAAGCACAAACACTCGTTGCAGTCGTTCAAGGACTCCAATCCGCAGCATTGGCACGAGGCCTTGCTCGGCATCGTCAACACCGTTTCAGCCAAGCTTTGCACCGAGATTGCCCATCTGTTGATTCACGAAGGGAAACTGGCGCCACTCAAGGAAATGCTCGCCCGCGTTATCAGCCAGCACACGGCCGGCAGTGAATTGCTGCTCTGGCTGTCCAAGGAGCGATCCGACGCCTTTGCCGACATTCTGGGTCCCGAAGTTTTCCGCGCCATGCTCACGGCGATGGAGCGCGACCAGTTCAACGAGAAAAAATCGAACAAACTGCGCGACTACATCCTCGACGACCAGGAGCTGATCGTGGAATTGATCGAGTCCGCCGATCTCGAGGTCATCAAGGACCTCACGCGCGCGCTGCAGCTTTCACCCTGCTTCGACGACATGGACAAACGGTCGCTTCTCGCGCGCATCGTGAAGAGCTATCCGGCGGCGCAAGCGCTGATTTCCGGCGAGCAGAGCAAGCAGGACTCCTCGCTCGTCGTTTCCTGGGAAAGCCTCGA
>QHPA01000006.1 GCA_003218935.1 Verrucomicrobiota bacterium | reverse complement strand
ATTGATGCGGTGGTTGTCGGGACGCCGGACCATACGCACGCGGTGGCGGCGGTGGCGGCCCTGCAGAGCGGACGACACGTTTATTGTGAAAAACCGCTCGCCCGCACGGTTTCCGAAACGCGCATCATCACGGAGACCGCGCGCGAGCATAAGCGCGTGACGCAAATCGGCACGCAGATTCACGCCGGCTCAAATTATCGGCGCGTAGTCGAGCTGGTGCAGAGCGGCGCAGTTGGTCCGGTACGCGAAGTGCATGTGTGGGTGGCCGCGACTTACGGCGGCATGGAGGCGCCGAAGGAAACTCGGCCGGCGCCGCCGAACCTCCATTACGAATTGTGGTTGGGGCCGGTCGAATATCGGTCTTATAGCCCGGAATATTTGCCGTTCAAATGGCGGAACTGGTGGGCGTTCGGCGGCGGGGCGCTGGCGGACTTTGGCTGTCATTACATGGACTTGCCACATTGGGCGTTGGGTTTGAGCTATCCGCTGACGGTCGAGCCCGTGGACGGTCCGCCGGTTCATCCGGAATCGACCCCGCCCTGGCTCATTGTGCGGTACGAGTATCCTGCGCGCGGCGAACAGCCGGCGGTCCGACTGACCTGGTATCACGGCGGCAAACAGCCGGCCCTGCTTTCGCCTGAACAAGCCGCCAAATGGAAAAGCGGCGTTTTATTTATTGGCGCAAAAGGAATGTTGTTGGCTGATTACGGTCGACATGTCCTGTTGCCGGAACGAGATTTTGAAGGCTTCAAGCCGCCGACGCCATTCCTCAAGGATTCGATTGGTCATCACAAGGAATGGATTGAAGCGTGCAAGACCGGCGGCCCGACGAGCTGCCGGTTCGATTACTCCGGGCCGCTGACGGAAGCTGCGTTGCTGGGCAACGTGGCTTACCGCGCCGGCCGGAAGTTGGAGTGGGACCGGGAGCATTTGAAGGCGACAGACTGTCCTGAAGCCGACCGCTACATCCACCACCATTATCGCAAAGGCTGGAAGATTTGACTGCCAAATTTATTTTCTGGTGGGCAATTTTGCCCGGATTCCAAGGTCCGTGCGTAACACGTGCCTGGTGAAAGCCCCACTCTCCGGACGCACGAATGGCGCTTCGCCGCGGGTTGAGGCACCACCTGCCGACGCCCTATGCCGCTCGCAGAATGTCCTTTACAATCGGCGGTTGCGTTCGGCATAACCAACACAACGGGGAAGCCCTGGCGCGACCCCTTGGAATTTGACTGGCGTGGTAACTTCGGATGATTCGGTTGAGAACGACGGCAAAGTTTGGCGACTGCAGCGACCTAAAAGGGCATTGACATGCGCGTATTTGGACAGCTGCCCTTCAAATGGAAATTGACGCTGATCCTGATGGCGACCAGCGTCTTCTCCCTGCTGGTGGGCTCCCTGGCCTTTGCTTGGTACGACAATTACCTGTTCCGGGACGCGATGATCAAAGAGTTGCAGGCCACGGCGAGCAACACCGCGGAAGTCATCGGCGCCGTTAGCGGCGCATCGATGACCGCCGGCAACAGGGAGGCGGTGGACAAGGCGCTGAGCTCGTTGAAAGACAAGGACCAGCCCCTGATCGTTGCGGCGGCGGTTTATACCACTGACGACACTGTAATCAGTTCGTATACCAAGACAGGCAGCGGTGAGACGATCCCGCCGAGACCTCTAAAGTCGCAAACCAGTCTCGAGGGTGAGCGTTTGACCGTTTTCCGTCCGATCAACTCGATCAAGTCGGATCGCGGATGGATCGGCACGCTTTATCTCAAGTCCGACATCGAAAAACAATTGCAGGGCCGCGTCAATCGTTACGTGAATATCGTGGCGATGGTGATGTTGATTTCGTGCCTGGTCGCCTTCCTTACCTCCTACAAATTGCAGCCGCTCATTTCCCAGCCGATCATTGAACTGGCCCGCACGGCGAAAGTGGTCACTGAGAAAAAGGACTACCTGGTGCGCGCGCGCAAGAGCAGCGCTGATGAGATCGGAGCGCTCATCGACGCATTTAATGAAATGCTGGCGGTCATCCAGCAGCGGGACGCCGAGTTGCAGCAAGCCAACGACATGCTCGAAGTTTACAACGAGAACCTGGAGAAGAAGGTCGAAGAGCGGACGGTGGAACTGGCCCGCGCGACGTCCGAAGCGCAAGAAGCACAAACCACAGCCGAAGATGCCAACCGCGCCAAAAGTGCGTTCCTGGCCAACATGAGTCACGAACTGCGCACACCGCTCAACGCGATCATCGGTTACAGCGAAATGCTCCAGGAGGACGCGAGCGAGCTGGGCGAGGAGCGCTTTGTCGCCGACCTGCAAAAAATTCACAGCGCCGGCAAGCACCTGCTCGGCCTCATCAACGATGTGCTTGATATTTCGAAAATTGAGGCGGGCAAGATGGATCTTTTCCTGGAGACAATTGACGTGCCGGCCATGATTGAGGAGGTGGTCAGCACCATCAAGCCCCTGGTGCAAAAGAACGGCAACGCGCTCAAGGTGGAATGTGAGGAAAACCTTGGCCCGATGCGAGCCGACGCAACCAAGGTCCGGCAGGGCTTGTTCAACCTGCTCAGCAACGCGTGCAAATTTACAGACAAGGGAACGATTACCCTGCAAGTCGTGCGACAACGCGGCAATGGCGTCGGACATTTCGTCTTCCGCGTCAGCGACACAGGAATTGGCATGACCCAAAACCAGATGGACAAACTGTTCAAGGCGTTCACGCAGGCGGATGCCTCGACGACGCGCAAGTACGGCGGCAGTGGTCTTGGTTTGGCGATTACGCGTCATTTTTGCCAAATGATGGGCGGGGATGTGAGCGTCGAAAGCGAGCCGGGCAAAGGGTCCACCTTCACCATCAAGGTGCCTGCGGTGGTGATATCGTCCAGGGCGGGTAAACACGATACGGCCCTGATCAGCAAGGACACGCGGGTGACGGAAGCGCCGCCGGGCGCCAGCACGATCCTGGTCATTGATGACGATCCCACCGTGCACGACCTCATGCGAAGATTCCTGACGAAGGAAGGTTTTCGTGTGGCCATCGCGCCCGGGGGCAAAGAAGGCATCGAGATGGCGAAGGAACTGAAGCCGGACTTGATTACGCTCGACGTGCTCATGGCCGAGATGGATGGTTGGTCGGTGTTGACGGCGTTAAAGGCGGACCCTGCGATCGCTGACATTCCGGTCATCATCCTGACCATGTTCGACGACAAGGAGATGGGCTTCGCGTTGGGCGCGTCAGATTACATGACCAAGCCCATCAACCGGGACCGGCTGGTCAACGTGCTCCGCAGGCATCACCACGGCGGTCATCAGCCGTGCCAGGTGTTGGTGGTCGAGGACGAACCGTCCATCCGACAAATGGTTCGGCGTGTGTTGGAGAAGGAAGGCTGGACGGTGCGGGAGGCCGAAAACGGGAGGGCTGGGCTGCTGGCAGTGGCCGAAAGCAAGCCCGCCGTAATCCTGTTGGACCTGATGATGCCGGTAATGAATGGTTTCGATTTCGTTCGCGAATTGCGGAAGAACAAGGATTGGCAAGAGATCCCGGTCGTCATTTTGACGGCGAAGGACCTCACGGTGGAGGATCGTCAACAGCTTAAAGGCAATGTGGAGCGCGTTCTGCAAAAGGGCGACTATAATCGTGAACAACTGCTCGGTGAGGTTCGCGCGTTGGTGAAGCATCGCGCTCAACCGCAGACACCGACGCAGACATAAAGATAATTTGACGCCTAGACCCCCGAAAGGAGAACCGGGATGGCAAAGATACTATTGGTTGAAGACAACGAGATGAACCGGGACATGCTTTCGCGCCGGCTCGAGCGGCGCGGCTATCAGGTCGTCATCGCTGAGGACGGCGCGACCGGAGTGACGAAGGCCAAATCGGAGGCGCCGGATCTTATCCTCATGGACATGAGTTTACCGGTCATGGACGGCTGGGAAGCGACGCGCCAGATCAAAGCCGTGCCTGAGACGCAACATATCCCGATCATTGCGCTGACGGCGCACGCGATGGCTGGCGACGAGGAAAAAGCGCTCGCGGCCGGCTGTAATGATTACGAAACCAAACCGGTTGATCTGCCAAAGTTGCTGACAAAAATTGACGCCCTGTTGCAGGGCAAGGGTGCATCGTGACCGGCAGAGAATCAAAAACACGAAAAGCTGTCGCCTCGGGAGCACCCCCGGCCGGTTCGAGGCCGCGCGCTAAAGAGACCGATACCAGCCACGACACCACTCTTTCCAACATTCGCCACAACCTGCGCACGCCGCTGAACCAAATCATCGGCTACAGCGAAATGTTGCAAGAGGAGGCGGAAGACCTGGGTTTGAACGCGTACGTTCCGGATTTGCAGAAAATGCACGCCGCTGGCAGCCAGCTCCTCGTGCTCATCAACGACAATGTCTCTACCGCGCGCATCGAGTCGGGTAAATTGGATTTGGATGCGTTGCAACGCGAGAGTCGCACGCTGCTTGACCTCATTATCGGCTACGGCGAGTTGTGCCAGGAGGATGCTGATGGAAAAGGGCACGCCAGTTTCATCGCCGATTTGAAGAAGATCCATAAGGCCGCCAAAACACTGCTCGGTCTTTTGAACGACACTGAATTTCTGCGGCCGCTGACCGCCAAAATCGGGAAAAGAGGTCTGACTGCCAGGTCGGATCCCGGCGCCGGCGCGGCGACTTCCATTCGTCCGTTGAACGAAACGACCGCCCCCGGAGCCCAATCGCTAGTCGGGTTCATTCTCGTCGTGGATGACAACGAGATGAACCGGGACATGCTCTGTCGCCGTTTGGAGCGGCAGGGTCACACGGTGCTCGAAGCGGAAAACGGGCGCAAGGCGCTGGAAATCCTGGAGAGCGTGAAAGTGGACCTCGTTTTGCTCGACATCCTCATGCCGGAACTGGATGGTTTACAGACGCTCGAACTGCTCAAGGCCAACCAGTCGCACCGTTATACGCCGGTCATCATGCTTTCGGCGCTCGACGAGTTGGAGGATAGCGTCGTGCGTTGCATCGAAATCGGCGCGGAGGATTATTTGCCCAAGCCGTTCAATCCTGTCCTGCTCAATGCCCGCATCAACGCTTGTCTGGAAAAGAAACGGCTTCGCGACCACGAACAGGCCTACCTCGAACAATTGCGCGCGGAGCGGGAAAAGTCGGAACGCTTGTTGCTGAACGTGCTGCCCAAGTCGATCGCCGACCGGCTCAAACAGGGGGAGAGCACCATTGCCGACAGTTTCTCCGACGCCACGGTTCTGTTCGCCGACCTGGGCGGTTTTACCAAACTGTCGTCCCATGTGCCGCCGTCCGAATTGGTGCGCATGTTGAACGAGATTTTTTCCAAATTTGACTGGCTCGCTGAACTGCATCATCTGGAAAAAATCAAAACGATCGGCGACGCGTACATGGTCGTCGGCGGGCTGCCGACGCCTCGTGCGGACCACGCGGAGGCCATGGCTGAAATGGCGCTCGACATGTTAAAGGTCGTGACGCGCCTCGACTCCGGAGATGGCAGACGTTTCGACGTGCGCATCGGCATCAGCAGCGGGCCGGTCGTCGCCGGGATCATTGGGAGCAAGAAATTCATCTACGATCTGTGGGGTGACACCGTGAACATCGCCAAGCGCATGGAGGAATTCGGCCAGCTCGGGGCCATCCAGGTTTCTGAGTCCACCTTCGAACACCTCAAAGAAAAGTACCTTCTCGAACCCCGGGGCAAAATTGAAGTCAAAGGGAAGGGGAAAATGACGACTTACTTTCTCACTCGCAGAAAGCCGGTTGCCGCCGCGTAAGCGGCGACGCGAACCAACGCCCGAGTTCTTAGAAAGCGGCCTTCCTCTGTCGGAATTTGTCCAGGCCGACCGCCAGGATGATCACAATTCCGATAATGATTTCCTGAACGAAGTTGGGCCAATTCATTTGGCTGGAGCCGCTGCGCAAAACGGCCATGATCAGGGCGCCAATGATGGAACCGGAGATGCTGCCGGTCCCGCCGTTCAGGCTGGCACCCCCGATGACCACGGCCGCGATAATGTCGAGTTCCAGGCCGATGGCCACGGTGGGATCGCCTACCGCCAGACGGGACATTTGCATCAACCCAGACAAGCCAAAAAACAGTCCCGCGAGAGCGTAGATGGCCACTTTCATTGGCCCGACGCGGATTCCGCATAGCCGCGCGGTGGCCTCATTTGAACCGATGGCGAAGAGGTAGCGCCCAAAAATCGTCTGTTGCACCACGACCGCCATGATGACCGCCAGAGCGATGGTCATCCAGACTCCCAACGGCAGCGGGAAAAAATGGAGCGGGTCGAGCATATCCATGAGATTGTTGATGGATGATTTGGGCGCGTTCACGGTCTGATTGCCAGCCAGCCATTTGGCGGTTCCCCGCGCCACGCCCATCATGCCCAGAGTGACGATAAAGGGCATCATGCGAAAACTTGCGATGATCATGCCGTTGATCAATCCGATGATCACGCCGACCATGATCGTCAATGCGATGGCCATGGCGGGCGAGTAACCGTTCACCAGCGAGGTGGCGCCGACGACGCTGGCCAAAGCCACGACGGATCCGACGCTCAAATCAATTCCGCCGCTGATGATGATCAGGGTCATTCCGAGCGCGCCGATGGCCACGATTACAGTTTGCAACAGGATTATCTTGCAATTGATCCCGGTAAAAAAATGAGCGCGCACCGCTGGACTCAGCGAGAACAAGAGGATAACCAACGCCAGGCCGAACACGGGGCCAACGGCATTGAGCAGCCGTCCGGCGTTTCGACGATTGAGTCGGGAGAGATCGCCCATACGCCGGTCAGCCCGCGCCGATGTCCGATTGCCCGATGGCCGCCGCCATCAAAGTGTGCTCGTTCCACTCGGCGGTCGGGCGAACGGCCGACAGCACGCCGCGGCACATCACGCCGATGGTGTCGCACACCCCCAGCAGTTCGGGCAGATACGAGCTGACGAAGATGATGGCTTTGCCCTGCGCCGCCAGTTCGTCGAGCAATTTGTAGATTTGCACTTTGCTGCCGACATCAATGCCGCGCGTCGGTTCGTCGAGCAGAAATATTCTGGCATCGTGATGCAACAGTCGTCCCAGGGCGACCTTCTGTTGGTTTCCGCCCGACAACTCACTCACGGCCTGGTTGGGACTTTGGGCCCGCACGTCCAATCGTTCCATCCAGTCTCGTGCGCACTGCCGTTGGCGCCGACTGCTGACCAGCCCCAGTTTGGAAACCCGTCCGTATCGCGTGATGAGCAGGTTGTCAGCCAGCGTTCGATTGAGCAGGAGGCCTTCCTCTTTCCGGTTTTCGCTCGTCAACCCGATCCCTTCGGCCAGACGCCGGGCGGGAGAAGAACGCGTGCTTTCACGTGAATAGACCAAAACCCTTCCGCTTTTGATCCGGTCCAAACCGAAGCAGACGCGCAACGTTTCCGTGCGACCCGCGCCAACCAGTCCGGCAATGCCCAGGATTTCGCCCGCGCGCAGGGTCAGATATGTCGAGACTGGTTTGGCCATTCCGTGCAGGTCACGGATTTCCAACACCGGTTTGCCCGGAGAGCGCGGGGTGCGCGGGTAGATATCTTTGATTTCCCGACCGACCATGAGTCGAATAATATCGTTCAACCGGGCGGCGGCCATGTCTCCGGCGCCCACGCTTTCGCCGTCGCGCAAAACGGCGTAACGGTTCGCGATGCGTTGGCATTCCTCCAGGAAATGACTGATATAGACAATGCTCACTCCGCGCCGGCGCAAACGATCGATGGCGGCAAACAGATTTTCCGTGTCCGCTTGCGTCAGGCTGCTGGTCGGCTCGTCCATGATCAGCACCTTGGGCGAACCGATCAAAGCCCGCGCAATTTCCACAACCTGCTGCTCGGCGATGCTCAGGCGGATGACGGGCGCGTCCAGCGGGATGTTTTCCTGGCGCAGTTCAGCCAGGGCCTCGCGGGCGAGGGCGCGCCGGCGTGAGCGGTTCAGCCAGCCGAAATGATGCGGTTCTTCGCCGAGCAAAATATTCTCTTCGACACTCAGATGCGGCGCGAGGCTGAGCTCCTGGTAAATCATCGCGATGCCGCTGCGGCGGGCGTGCAACGGGTCCTTGGGAACGAACGGTTGGCCGTCCAGTTCGATCCGGCCCCCGTCCGGCACGTAAGCGCCGCTGAGGATCTTCATTAGCGTGCTTTTGCCGGCTCCGTTCTCACCGATGAGCGCGTGCACCTCAGCGGGAGCGACCTCGAACGAAACGTTTCTGAGCGCGTGAGTGGCGCCAAAGCTTTTGCGCACCTCCACCATTCGGAGGCGTGGAGCGATCGGATTTTCCTTCGTGCCGATGACTGGGAACTCTTTAGCCACTAGTTCTTCTGCTTTCGCACGGAGCAGCAAAACAACGTTATTCCTTCAAATACTTATCCAGTGGCGGATAGAGCAGTTCCTTGATTTCAGGTTGCTGCATGTTTTCGGGCGTCACGAGGACGACGCCGGTGTCAATGCGTTTCTCGACGGGCTCGCCCTGCAGGTGTTTGACCATGGTGATCACGCCCAGATAACTCATGAGCATCGGGTTTTGGACCACAAGACCCTGGACGTCGCCGTTTTTCAAATCGGTGACTGACTGCGAGCCGGCGTCGAACCCGACCATCTTGACTTTGCCGCCGGCTTTGCCGAGGTCACGCAGAGCCTTGGCCATGGCAATGGTCGGTGGTTCGCAGGGGCAGAAAATGCCGTTCACATCGTTGCCGAACCGGTTGAGCAGATTTTGAGAGGCCTGATAACCTGTTTCTCGAGTGGGACCGGCATATTGGTCGGAAGAGAGCAGCTTGATGTCGGGAAACTTCGCCTTGAGCGTGTCAAGAAATCCGGCTTCACGCGCCTCCGTGCTGGCCGAACCAACGGCGTAACGCAACAGGATGACGTTACCCTTTCCATCGAGCAACTTGCCGAGACGTTCGCCCGCCAACTGTCCGCCCTTGTAATTGTCTGTGGCCACAAAACTGACGTATTGGTCGGATTTGAGGCCGGAGTCGATGATGACCACAGGGACTTTTGCCCGGATGGCGTTTTCGACCGGGTTCGCCAGGGCCTGTGAATCCAGCGGGGCCAGGACGATGCCGCTCACCCGCCGGCTCATGAAGTTTTCGACCACTTGAATCTGCTGATCGCGATCATCCTCCTTCAACGGACCTTTCCAGATGATTTCGGTTCTGACGCCCTTCTGATTGAGTTCGCGTTCGGCCTTCACTGCGCCGGCGTGGATCGATTTCCAGAATTCGTGTGTCGTTCCTTTCGGAATGACGGCGATGGTGTAGGACGTGGCGCCCGCGGATGAACGGGTTCCTTCCGATTGCTTTCCGCAGCCGATAAGACCCCCTAAAACCAATAATGGGAGCAGGCGCAGGATGGAGTTCATGAGCGCAGCGTATTGAAGCGGACGCGGCTTTTCAATCCATTTTACCGTCCCATGACGAAATACGGCGTCGAAAGGGAACTGAAAAAGGAGGCAGATTTGCGGTGGCTGCAGCCTTCGTGACACGTCAAATAATCCCTTGCACGGTGGAGTGGCGGTTTATACATTCCGTCCCCTCGGTGCATCCGTAGCTCAATTGGATAGAGCATCTGACTACGGATCAGAAGGTTGAAGGTTCAACTCCTTCCGGATGCGCCAATAAAATCAAGGTGTTTATGGGTTATCACCGGAGGTGACTTGCAAATCTGATACTGCTTTTGTATATTGGT
>QHPA01000005.1 GCA_003218935.1 Verrucomicrobiota bacterium | reverse complement strand
CGGCATTTTCGGCGACAGCGTGACCACCGACCACATTTCTCCAGCCGGCTCCATCAAGAAGACTTCGCCGGCCGGCAAATACCTCATGGACCACGGCGTGAACGTGCTGGACTTCAACAGCTACGGCTCGCGGCGTGGCAACGACCGCGTGATGACGCGCGGCACGTTCGCCAACGTTCGGATCAGAAATCTGATGATGCCCGGTATCGAAGGCGGCGTCACGAAGCACATGCCCGAAGGCACGCAAATGTCCATCTACGACGCGGCGATGAAGTACCAGCGCGACCGTGTGCCGCTGGTGGTGATTGCCGGCCAGGAATATGGCGCTGGCAGCTCGCGCGATTGGGCGGCGAAAGGCACGGCGTTGCTCGGAGTGAAGGCCGTCGTAGCGCAAAGTTTCGAGCGTATCCATCGCTCGAACCTGGTCGGGATGGGCGTGTTGCCGCTCCAGTTCAGGGAAGGTGCCTCCGCGCTGACACTGAAGCTGGACGGGACCGAAACTTATGACCTGGCTGGCCTTGGCCCGAACCTGAAGCCGCAACAAGACCTCACGCTAAGCATCACTCGCGCGGGCGGCTCGGCGGAAAACATTCACGTCCGCTGCCGCATCGACACGCCGATTGAGATCGACTATTACCGGCACGGCGGCATTTTGCCTTATGTGCTGCGGCAGTTGGTTGCGGCTGCGTAGAATCATAACGACTATGAAATGTCCAAGATGCGGTTCAATACTTTGCACGGTGGAATATGATGGCGTGATGATCGAGGTCTGTCCAGATTGCAAAGGCGAATGGTTGCACGCGGGCGAATTGCAAAAAATCGTTGAGCATCACGACGAAGTTTTTACTCAGGAAGAGATTGCTTCGCGTCGGCACGACAGCCCATTCAAGGAAGCGTCGCCCGACTACTTGGTGTCGGTTCGGTACAGGTCGTCCGATCCGGGGTGCCGGCTGTCCTCCCAAACCTTGTTCGGTCCAGCCGAACGGATCATCACGGCGTCGTGGGAGAAGTAGAACTGGAGCGGCGTTCCCCAGGTGTCCACAATCTCGCCTTTGTCGTTCTTCTTGGAGTTGGCGGTCGCGAAGATGACTACCTTGACTTCCCCTTGACCGGACAGGGCCGCAGAGATTTCGGCGGCTGTGCCGGTCGGATAGTGTTTGAAGAACTCTTTGTATTGCTGCAGTCCCTGGATCAACCGGTCCGCGTCCGCCTGGAACTCGGCGACCTTCGGGTCGATTGGGACGAGCGACTTGTGCTTCAGGTAGAGGTAGCCTCCTCCGAATACGGCCAGCACTACCAGGATTACTGCCATGGCTTGTTTCATAGGGTTTTGGTCTCTGTTTTCTCGACCGGGTTCTTGTTAACACGGCGGGCGGTCGAAGGGGCCGCCGTGCTTGCGCGAATAACGATTTCCGCCGAAAGGCGCCTGGATTCCGGGCGCTCCCCATGCATGAGCTTGAGCATGGAGTTCATGGCTGCCACGCCGAGGCGGAATTTCGGCTGGCGAATGGTCGTCAGCGGCACGCGAAAATATTCGCTGATGAGGACGTTCCCGAAACCGACGACGGAAAGCTCTCCGGGAATTTTGATTCCCTGATTCAAGAAAATGTTGGCCGCGCCGATGGCCACGAGGTCATTGACGGCCTGCACGGCGGTGGCATCGGTCCCTTCGTTCAACATCTGCAGCGCGGCCTTTTCACCTTCTTCAATGGTGCTGCCCGCATTGAACACCAGTTTATCGTCCAGTTCGATGTTGGCTTCACGGAGGGCGCGGCGAAAGCCATCCAACCGTTCCTGCGCCCAGGGGGAAACCTGTGGTCCGGCGAAAAAGGCGATGCGTTTGTGGCCCAGTTCCAGCAAATGCTGCGCGGCGCTGTAACCGGCCTGAAGGTCGTCGGTTTGCACGTTAACAAACTGACTGCAAAATGGCGCCGAGTGGCCGAGGATAATGGTCGGAATGCCGCAACGCTGCAGTTCCTGATAGACCGGCGCTTCCGGTCCCAGGCGGTAAACCGGTGAAATAAACAGGCCGTCAATGCGCCGCGAGATAAGCCGTCGAATGGCAGCGTCCTCGCGCTCCGGCAAGTTCAAGGTGTGGCCGAGAATCACTTCGTAGCCGAGTTCGTGAGCGCGTTCTTCAATCGCCATCACCACACGCGCAAAAATGGGGTCAGTCATCGCCGAAACGACCAGACCAAAAAGCTTCGTCGTGCGCGTGCGCAATCCCTGCGCCAGCGAGTCCGGCACGTAGCCCATCTGCTGCGCCAGGGCACGGACCCGCGCTTTTGTGGCCACGGAGATGTCCGGCGCGTCGCGCAGGACTTTCGAGACGGTCATGACCGAAACGCCCGCCCGTTCAGCAATGTCTTTCAGCCGAACCACAAATTCATCCGCGTCAAATCCCGGCGTTTCTGCCAACTCACGATGTCTTCGACCTTCTCAATCGTTGACATATTTCCTTTCGTTCTCACTTTGCGCTTTGGACTGGCGACCCGCTAAAGGTTTGATCCGCTCCAATGCAGTTTTTGACGGAGCGTTTCGAAGAACGAGCTCCCGACCAGCCGCAGCAGACTCACGGCCCGTTGACTGCGTCGGATCTCAACCGTGTCGCCGGTCGATAATTGTGTCTGCACCTGACCATCGGCAGACAAAACGGTCTCCACTCTCCGGCTCAGCACTTTGACTCGCACGACGGAGTTGAGGCTCACGATGACGGAGCGGTTTGAAAGCGTGTGCGGACAGATCGGCGTCAGCGTGAAGACCTCCGCGTTCGGGCTGACGATGGCCCCGCCCGCCGCCAGCGAATAGGCCGTCGAACCGGTGGGAGAACTCACAATCAGGCCGTCGCACCGATAGCGGGTCAGCACCGCGTCGTCCACGCCGACTTCCAGTTCGACCAGGCGCGGAACCGTGCCGCGGCTGATGACGAAGTCGTTCAGCGCGGTCTGTTGAACGATTTTCTCGTGCGCTTGCACACCGGCCTCAATCAGCGAACGCTGTTCGAAGACGAAATCACCGGACCAGACGCAAGCCAGCGCCCCGGGCAGTTGCTCCGAAGAAACGGCCGTCAAAAACCCAAGGCCGCCCAGGTTGACGCCGAGGATCGGCGTGTTGGAACCGGCCACTTCGCGGGCCACGCGCAACATCGTGCCATCCCCACCGAACACCAGAATCAAATCGGCTTGCTGAGACAGTTCGCGGACGTCCGCGCTCAAGGTCGCTTTCGGTCCAGCCAGATCGGCAGTGGCCTGGTCGCACAGGACGAGCCGACCGGCCTCGACAATCAATGACGCGGCCATTCGGACCGCCGGGTGGCAGTTGAACTTTTCCGAGTTGGCGATGAGACCAACGCGTTTGATTTTGTCAGCCAATTTTTTCAAGCAGCGCCAGAAATTCCTTGTTGCCGGCCGGACCGAGCAGCGGCGATTCTGTGACGCCCCGCCAGCGCAGTTGTCCGCCCGTGGCGACAAATTCCTCCAGCTCGCGCAGCACGCGTTCGTGAATCCGCGGGTCGGTGATGACCCCGGCGCCTTTGTCCGCTTCGGTCCGGCCGGCTTCGAACTGAGGCTTGATCAGAGCTGCAAGCTTGCCGTCGTTTCGCAGCAGGGCGGCCGCGGCGGGAAGGAGTCTCCTCAGCGAAATGAAAGAGCAATCAATCACGACCAGGTCCGCCGCGTGAAACGGCTGCGGAAACCTTGCCGGCGCCAGATCGCGCGCGTTGGTTTTGTCCATGACGACAACGCGCGGATGCCGGCGCAGTTTCCACGCCAGTTGGCCGTGACCGACATCGACGGCGAAGACTTTTTTCGCGCCGTGTTGCAACAGACAATCGGTGAAACCGCCGGTAGAAGCACCCAGGTCAACGACGGTCAGCCCTTCGACGTTCAGTTTAAAATATTTCAGGGCATGTTCGAGCTTATGACCGCCGCGGCTGACATATTTTTCTCCGGCTTCGAGTTCGACCTGGTCCTGCGGCCGGACCGGATCGCTCGGTTTACGCGCCGGCTGCCGGTTGATGGTAACCAGACCGGCCATGACAGCGCGCCTGGCCTTTTCCCGACTTTCGCACAGACCGCGTTCCACGAGAGCTTGGTCGAGGCGTGGCATGTGAAATTCGGGGTGCGGGGAAGAGAACAGGAACCGCCGGCGGCATTTCGGGGCGTGTGCCGGTTTCATGCCGGAAGCGACACTCCGGATTCCGCGCTCAAGCTAGACCTTGCCTTGGACAATGCGGAGTTGAGTGTCGCGATAGACATTGAAGAAGAGGTCATTATCGCCGACGATGCGCTGAACAATCGGACCCAGGATGTTCGCCCCCAGGAGGCCCAGTTCTTCACGGTTGACCACGGCATGAACGCTTTGCTGGAAAGCCTGCATCGCGCTCAACGTGCTGAATGAGCTGCCCAGCAGAATAAAGATGGTGTGCCGGCGCTGGGGCATGGGCATTTGCTGGATGTATTGCAGCGTCAGGTTCTCTTCGGGTGTGCTGCTGGCAAACAGTTCTTCAATGATCACAACCTGATATTGGATGCGTCCGAAGCGGAGCGTGAAATCATCGTGATTGCTGGCCGCATGGACCTTGTAGCCGATCTCGGCCAAAACATTTCTGGCCGCGTCCAGCCATTCCGGCGTGCTGAGGGCGAGCAGGGCGGGTTTATCGTTCGGCCCGATGAATTCGAGTTCGTAGGCCATGGCCTATTTCAATTTCAAGGTGGTGGGAATCGGCGGCGCTCCGGCTTTCTTGCTCTCCTGAATGCTTTTCATGCGCAGGTTGGACACGTCGGAGGTGGAGTCGCCCCGCTTCTTCTTGACGTTGTCAATGCCGCGCGCGACGACGCTGCGTTTCGTGCAGTAGAGCATCGCCGTTTCCTCGGTGATCAACCCTTGTTCGAAGGCCTCGAGCGCCGCATGATCGAACGTGCGCCAGCCGAACGTGTAATTCGCCTCAATGATTTCGTAAAACGTTTTGCCTTCGCTTTCTCCAAGCTGAACGCTCTCTTTGGTGCGGAGATTGGAACCCATGATCTCCAGCAGCGCCGTGCGTCCGCCGCCCATCCTCGGGGCCAGCCGCTGACTGACGATCCAGCGCAGCGTGTCGGCCAGCCGGACGCGGACTTGTTCCTGTTCCTCGGTTTCAAACATGCCCACGATACGGTTGATGGTCTGGCCGGCATCGATTGTGTGCAGCGTGGCCAGGACCAGGTGGCCGGTTTCGGCGGCGGTCATGCCGATCTCCACGGTCTCGCGGTCGCGTATTTCGCCGACCAGAATCACTTTAGGCGCCTGGCGCAGCGCGGCGCGAAGGCCGCTGGCAAACGAGTTGAAGTCGATTCCTAACTCCCGCTGGTTGAACGTGGCCTTCTTTTGCGGGTGCACATACTCGACCGGATCTTCAAGCGTGATGATGTGGATGGATTTGTCTTCGTTAATTTCGTTGAGCAAGGCGGCCAGGGTCGTCGTCTTGCCGGAGCCCGTAGCGCCGGTAACGAGGATTAGTCCGGTTTTTTCCTTCGGCACCTCCTGGAATATCTCCGGCATGCACAGGTCCTCCATGGTCGGGATTTGCGTGTTCAGCTTTCGCAGGACAATGGAGTAATTGGCGCGTTGCGAGAAGACGTTGACGCGGAACCGCGCTTTGTTGCTGAGGGTGTAGGAGGCGTCGCAGGAACCTGTGCGGAGCAGGTCTTCGGTCAGCCTGCGGTTGCCGCCGATCAAATTGAGCGCAATCAGCTCCGTTTGAAATGGAGTCAGCCTTTCGAGCGGCGGGTCAAACGGCACCGGCACCAGCTCGCCGAACGACTCCACCTGCAGCGGTTTGTCCACCGTGAAATTGAGGTCGGACACTTCCTGCTGGGATTCCAGCATCTTGCTCAGTATGAAATCCAGTTCGGATCGGCGCATGGGAATTCCTTTCGCTCAGGCATCGTCATCATCCGGCGGCGTCGCAAGGAACTGCCGGAATTTCTTTTTATCAAGACACTTGTCGTACGCTTCCTCCGCGGCTATCCGCTTCATTCGCAAGTGCTCCATGATGGAATCGTCGAGCGGTGAATTGCCCAGTTTCTTGCCGACCTGGATCATGCCCGGAATCTGGTGCGTCTTGCCCTCGCGTACCAGGTTGGAAATGGCCGTCGTGAACACCAGAATTTCCATCGCCGCGACACGGCCCTTTTTGTCAATGCGCTTGAACAGGCTTTGAGCCACAATGCCTTTGAGTGATTCGGCCAGCGTCGCGCGGATTTTGTTCTGCTGATCCGCCGGGAAAACGTCGATTATGCGGTCCACGGTTTTGGCGGCGCTCTGGGTGTGCAACGTGCCGAAAACGAGGTGCCCCGTGCTGGCGGCCGTCAGCGCCAGTTCGATCGTCTCGAGGTCGCGCATTTCCCCCACCAGAATGATGTCCGGGTCTTCGCGCAACGCGCCGCGCAACGCGGCCGAAAAGGACTTTGTGTGGACGCCCACTTCACGATGGTTCACCAGGCAGTTCTTGCTCTCGTGCACGAACTCAATCGGGTCTTCAACCGTGATGATGTGATCGCGGCGGTTCTTATTGCAATAATCGACGATGGCCGCCAGGGTCGTGGATTTGCCGGACCCGGTCGGACCCGTGACCACGACGAGGCCTTTGTGCAGCATCGAGAATTTCTTCAACACCGCCGGGAGCGGCGCGTCGAATTTTTCAAAATCTTCAAACGAAAGCACCTTGGACGGAATCTGGCGGAAGACCGCGGCGCAGCCGTATTTCTGGTTGAAGAAATTGGCGCGGAAGCGCGACACGTTCGGGATTTCATAGCCGAAGTCCACGTCGCCAGTTTCCTCGTACTGTTTGATTTTGTAGTCAGGGGCGATTTCATAGAGCATCGCTTTGAGGGTGTCATTGTCGAGCGGCGGGTAATCGACCCGGTGAAGTTCCCCATTGATGCGCAACATGGGCGAATTGGCCGCGGAGAGGTGTAGGTCCGAGGCTTTTTGCTCGAACATCAAATTGAAGAAGGCGTCAATTTTGGCCATAAATGAGTGCTGAGTTACTCAATCACCGGTTTTTTAACTGATTCGACTCACCACTGCAAGCAATGTTACTGCCACCATGAGCAAACTGCGTGAAATCATCCGCCGGGAGATTGAAGCCTGCGGTGCCATTCCGTTCGCGCGGTTCATGGAGCTTTCGCTTTATTGTCCAGAATTTGGATATTATGAACGATTAGCGAACACACCAGGCAAAGGCGGCGACTTCTATACAAGTGTAAGCGTCGGCAGCCTGTTCGGCGAACTGCTGGCGTTTCAATTCGCCGGTTGGGTTGAAAAAACAGGCCTGAACAGATTCCAACTGCTCGAAGCCGGCTCGGCCGATGGCCGACTGGCCGCGGACGTTCTTAACTGGTTTAAATCGCGCCAGCCCCACCTGCTGGAAAGAATGGAATACTGGATTCTCGAACCCTCGCTGACGCGACGCGAGTGGCAGAAGAAAAACCTGGAGCCGCTCGCCGCCCCAGTTCGCTGGTTCGATTCCTGGGATAAACTGCCGTCGAGCGGCGTTCGTGGAGTCATTTTTTCCAACGAACTGCTCGATGCCATGCCGGCGCATCGAATCGGCTGGAACGCGCAAATCCGGAACTGGTTTGAATGGGGCGTGGGATGCGAAGCCGAAAATTTTGTCTGGGTCAGACGACCGCCGGATGGGAAATATCAAGGACCGGCGGCGTTCGACACTCCGCGCTCCGCGCTCCGCAGCCGGCATTTGCCGACCCTGCCGGCCGAACTGCTCGCTGTGCTGCCCGACGGTTTTACAACCGAGACTTCTCCCGCGGCGGTTGAATGGTGGCGACAGGCAGCAACCGTTTTGAAAGAGGGCACACTGTTGACTTTGGACTACGGCCTGACCGCCGAAGAATTCCTTGTGCCTCACCGCGCCAAAGGAACCTTGCGCGCGTACCACGGTCACCGACCGAACGACGATTTACTGGCCAACGTCGGCGAGCAGGACCTGACGGCGCACGTCAATTTCACCGCGCTGCAATCGGCGGGCGAATCAGCCGGGCTGAAAACCGAGGGCCTGTTCTCGCAGGCGGAATTCCTGAAGCGGGTTGCCGAGTCGGCCTGGCACGCTCAATCCGCCTTCGGTGGATGGACGGCAGCCCGCACGCGCCAGTTTCAAACCCTCACGCACCCTGAACATTTGGGCTCGTTCGAGGTGCTCGTGCAAACCCGTTGAGCACGTCACACGCGCTGCCCGCCCGTATTTCGGGCGAAACAGTATTCCTCGACGACTGTGCCTTGGATCAAATGTTCCTGAATGACGCGCTCCAACACCGCCGGTGTGCAAGAGTGATACCAGACGCCTTCGGGATAGACGACCGCGATTGGCCCCTGCGTGCAGATCCGCAGGCAATTCACCTTGCTCCGGTAAACCAACGGGCGCGGCCCGAGGAGATTCAATTCCTTGAGCCGCCGTTTCAAAAATTCCCACGATTCAAGTCCTTTCTCCTTCGGCGCGCATTTCGGCTCCGTCTGATCGGCGCACAAAAAAATGTGGCGGCGATACCTCTCCAATCCGAGTGATGAAGCAGCTTGCTGCAGGATTGAGTCGTTCATACGGGCCAGTCGAGCGTAGCGGGAAAAGGCAGAATGACTCCAGCCGAATCTCCCGCGGTCGTGTCCGGGTCTCAAACTTTGAATTGCAGCGTCGGGTCTCTGTCCAGTTGTGCTCGGCCTGAAAAACGCCGAGGGCGTTTTTCCCTCTCTTCCCGCGAGGAACGAGCGGGGAGAGAGCTGGAGAGAGGGGAGACTGACGAAAACGGGGCGAAAAGCACTCTTGCTTCAAGTCGTTTGAAGGCCTTAAGTGTCCGTCAATGTCTGACCGATGAACCAATATGCCCGGCGTCTTTTATCAACCCGTAAACCGGAGACGGTTTCTGTTCACGACCGCCAAAGCGCTGGCGGGTGTCACGTTGATTCGAGAAGCGGGCCTGGTTGGTGATGATGCTTCAGCCGATGGAAAGCCCGTCCACTTCGCGCTGCTCTCGGACACCCACGTTCCAGCGGAAGCGGAAAACGAGTATCGCGGCTTCTTTCCTTGGCAGAATCTGAAGAGCATTGTTCCGCAAGTGATCGAGACCCGCCCGGAGGGTGTGATTATCGATGGTGATGCCGCAAGGCTGACGGGTGAAGTGGCGGACTATGAGGCGTTCAAGCAGTTGCTCGCGCCGTTGGCCGGGCAGGCGCCTGTTTACATCGGGTTGGGCAACCACGATGACCGCGATCATTTCTTCAAGGTTTTCGGCAACCCATCAGGCACACGTCAAAAGATTGCCGGCAAACACGTGCTCGTCGTTGAGCGTTCAGCGCTTCGCTTCATCATCCTCGACTCGCTGCTTTACACGAACAAAGCCGCCGGCCTCTTGGGAAAAGCCCAACGAGACTGGCTCACTCGCTACCTGGAGACTTCCGACGGGCGGACGACGATCCTTTTTGTTCATCATACGCTCGGCGACGGGGACGGAGAACTCCTCGACGTCCAACGTCTTTTCGAGCTGGTCCGGCCGCAGAGGAAGGTGAAAGCAATCTTTTACGGCCACTCGCACAAATACGCCTTCAGCCAGGAGGACGGGATTCACCTGATCAATATTCCGGCGGTAGGCTACAACTTCAGCGACGAGGAACCCGTCGGCTGGGTGGACGCGGTGTTCACGTCACGGGGAGTCGATTTGAAACTGAACGCGTTCGGCGGGAATCGTGGAGGCGACGGGAAAACCAGATCGTTGAACTGGCGGTCGTAGCCCGCGGCTTCCACCGGACAAGCACGCTGGTGTTTTAAAGACTCGCCGAGGGGACGGCTACGCTACGCCGGTCAGGAATTCACGCAGTGGTGAACAATGGGTCTGACGACAGATCACCAATTCGGTTTCTCCGGCAGGCAGGCGTCGAACTCCTTGACGAGAGCGTTTTCATAAGCGCCGGCATAGGTGCCGGCGAAGAAACGTCCGAGGCCTTCCTTATAGAGCCGTTCCCACGCCGTTTGCGTATTTGCCGACCGCGGCGAACTTGATGTGCTCGGTCTTGGTACCCATTTCCTGGCCGGCGATCATCTTCACGAATTTGTCGATGCCATGCTCGGCCCACTCGCGCTTGAGCGCTTCGGCGGGCGTCTGCGAAATGCACATGGCGTCCGCCTTCTGATTGATCTTGTCCAGACACTCGCGCACCAGCGGAAACGGCGGCACCCCCTTGACGATGTCTTCGATTTGCGCGTTGACGGCGTCGGACCAGCGCTTGACCTGTTCCAGCCCTCGGTTGCCGTTCTTTACCTCAGCGTTGAGTGTGGCGTTCCCAAGCTTCGTTTCGCGCGCGATCCACTCGTCCAGGGCCTTCGTGTCCGGCACCTTCACGCCGCGAGTTTTCACCGGTGGACGTTCCCGCAAGAGGTTGAGCGCGCGGACGAGGGCGGGGAAGCGGTTTGCTCCACGGGTCTTCGAGTAAAGATTGACAAACTCCCACACCTCGCGGGCGTATTTGCTGACGGCCTGGAGCTCGAAATGTTTGATGAACATCGGCGCGAAACATTCCTTGTGCTTGATCTCCATGCTGTCGAAAATACAGCCGTCGGAGTCGATCCCAATAAAGAACTCCCTCGTTGGTTTGAAATCGCGCAAAATCTGGGCCGGGTCGCTCATACGATTCAGGCGCAAAGTAGGCGGCCTGACCTGGGCGGAGTCAAACACCTTTTCCGGTACCAAATCCGGTTGGAACGCCAGGCCGGACGCGCGAAGGTGTCAATTCTGGCGAGCCTCAAGCGGGGTCGCCGGCGGGTATGAAAAGCTCGTGGGCTTGGCCCGACAAATCCAGGATCGCGACAAATCGTGCAGTTCTTTTAGGAGCATTCGGTGGAGCGCTAGAGAAGCCCGGATGTCCTGCCTCAAAATCCTGGCCTCCTCGATCACGTCGTAGCATTGTTCAATGAGTGGATCTCTGGTCTCTGGTCTGGCGCGTTTCACGCCAAAACTTTCTTATCCCCTCCTTGGGGCAACAATGGGCTGAAACCCTACCCTTCAAATCAATACTCTGATTGCGTCACCTGGCATCCAATGCCCCTCGGTCGCTTTCCACCCAGCAGGTGGCGCGGTGGACCAGCTCGGCGGCAGATTTGACCGCAAGCTTTTCCTTGATGCGGGTCCGGTGGGTCTCAATCGTTTTAATGCTGCGACCCAATCGATCGGCAATCTTGCGCGTGCTGACGCCCTGGCCGATGAGTTGAAAGATCTCCAGCTCC
>QHPA01000391.1 GCA_003218935.1 Verrucomicrobiota bacterium | reverse complement strand
GCGCGCGATCCACTCGCATTCGCGCGGCGTTTTCGTTGATGCCGAGCGCAACGCCGACCTCCTTGAGGCTTCGCTCCTCGAAGAAGCGCAACACGACGGCGGTCCGGTCCGTTTCGTTTAACTCGTGCATCGCATCATCGAGCACTGGCTGGACTTGCCGCCAAACGGGTTCAGATGGTTCCGAGGAAAGCAATTCATTCATGATCTGGGCCTCCTCTTCGCGTCGCTGCCGCCGTTCTTCCGAGCGGTGCAAATTGGCAGCCATCCGGCGCACGCACGTGTAAAGCCAGCCCGCCAAAGCCGGATGCCGGACGAGGCTCGATGCTTTTTTGGCCAATTCAACAAAGACCGCTTGTGTGGTGTCTTCCGCCAGACTCGCATCGCCGTGCGCATCACGGAGCGCCGCTGAATACACGAGATCAATGTGCCGTTGCACCAGTTCGGTGAACGCGCTTTCCGAGCGGTTTTGCGCGTAGGCTTGCAGCAGTTCAACGTCGGTGGCCATTTGTCTTCATAAATATAATGTGCGCCGGCAGGAAAAACCGCACAAACAACGACAGAATTGAGGACCGGCCTGAGTGGTTCAATCGGAATCGGGGAGCGCGCCCGCCTCGGGCGCTGCCAACGGCGCCCTCGCCGTTGGCATTCCGGCGCGTGAGGCCCAACCGAATGGAGTTCGGCGCGGGGGCGCGCCGAACAGCGCCCGAGGCGGGCGCGCTCCCCATTTCTCTTACATCCTGCAACATCTGTGGTTGGCTTCTCCGCAAAATCGGGGCATAAACGGCCGTCAATCGCGCACACAACAACATGACAACTGCCTGGATAACGATCCTCGATTAGCCACTTGAAATCCTGATGAGAACAAGAGCTACATTTGCGTGGAAATTTGCGAGATCACTCGTCTTTGGTCTTCTGTTCTCCTGCTCAGGTCGCATAGACGCGGCAGACGGTGTCAGCAGGCAACCGCCCGAATTGAAAGTCGTGGTTCTCGAAGGTTCGCCTTACCACCGCGGCTTGATCCACGGGCGAACGCTCAGGGAAGAAATCGTGCAACTGGTCCAAATCTGGAAAACGAATCTGACGGAGACTTTCAACGTCGATGCCGACCGGTTCATTTCCGCTTTTCTTAAACAAACCGATTACGTGCCTGCGATCAGAAGGTGGACCCCGGATCTATTGGAGGAAATCCGGGGAATTGCCCACGGATCGAAAATGCCTTTCGACACGATCCTGGCCTTTCAGCTTCTGGACGAAATATGGGTCAACGCCAAGGCCGCGCGGCGCGAAGTCGCCGAAGGGCATTGCAGCGGTATGGGCGTAGCGAAAAAAGGGTCCAATCCGGCTTACATCGCTCAAAACATGGATTTGGAGAGCTTTCGCGACGGATTTCAAACGGTGCTGCACATCAAGGCGGAAGGCCGTCGGCCGGAGCAGTTCGTTTTCACGTTTGCCGGATTCATCGCCGCCAACGGGATGAACAGCCGCTCGATTGGCATCTGCGCTAACACTCTGTCCCAACTGCGCCACGGCCGCGATGGGCTGCCGGTGGCCTGCATCATCCGCGGAACTCTCGAAAGAACGACGCTGAACGATGCGATCAAATTCCTGAAGCAGGTTAAACACGCTTCCGGCCAGAACTACATTCTCGGTGGAGGCGACCATGTGTGCGACTTCGAATGCTCGGCGGGGAAGGTCGTTCCCTTTACGCCGACTTCGGACACGTCCGTCGTTTACCATACGAACCATCCTTTGGCGAACGACGATTACGACGCTGAATACGCCGATGCTCTCAAGAAGATCGGCTCCGACAAAACAGTCAAGGGCAACAGCGAGATTCGCTTTCAGTCTCTGGAAAACCGCCTCAAGAACCTTCAGAATGGGACTGATGTCAGTTCGATCGAATCAACGCTCCGTTCTCACGATTCCAGCGAGCATCCGATCTGCCGTCCGGTGAAAGAAAAGTCCGCCACGTTCACGTTCGGTTCAACCATCATGAAACTGTCGGACAAACCGGAATTTCTCGTCGCTCCCGGACCGCCCGACATAAACCCGTACCGAACCTTTAACTTCTCCAAACTCCCATGAACGCGAATGCATTTTTGCACGTTCAGGTATCGGCACGACAACACCGAGATTCGTCACATCACAAAGCTCCGCCTGTCGCAAGGCAAGCAGGGTAGGGCGCGTCACTCCGTGCGCGCCGCAGACTCGAATCCGTTCGCCGAGCGGCGCGCACGGAGTGACGCGCCCTACCTGACATAGCGCGCCGCTGCAGCCAAAATGAAGGACACGGCCCAGAATTGAGGACGACGCTGTGCGGTTCAATCGGATTCGGGGAGCGCGCCCGCCTCGGGCGCTGCCAACGGCGCCCTCGCCGTTGGCATTCCGGCGCGTGAGGCCCAACCGAATGGTTCGTCCGCCCGGTGCAGAGTTCGGCGCGGGGGCGCGCCGAACAGCAGCCGAGGCGGCTGCGATCCCCATTCCTCTTGACTTAGTCGTTCCGGCTTATGAAACACCGAGCCCAACATCGTGGTTGGCTTTTACCGAAAATCGGGGCATAAGCAGCAGACCAATCCGAAAGGCAACTATGAACATGCAACTCCCCTTTTGCTTCAGCCTGTCTGTTTGTCTCCTCCGATTCAGCGCGTTCGCTCAAGCGCCGTCCACCAACCGCCCCGCGTTCACGCCGCCGCCGAACTCGCCTGAAGTCCACGCTGATCGCACGGTCACGTTCCGCGTGCGCGCGCCCAAGGCAAGCGAGGTTTCTGTCACCGGCGAATGGCCGGGCGGCGCGAAAACAATGACGAAGGGCGACAACGACGTTTGGAGTGTCACCGTCGGGCCGCTGGAGCCGGACGTCTATGGCTACAGTTTTTCCGTGGATGGCTTTCGCGCGCTCGACCCGATGAATCCCGGCGTGAAACCGATGCGCTCACCGACCACGAGCATCCTCGAAGTGCCGGACAGCCCGCCGCGCGTCTGGGAAATTCAGGACGTGCCGCACGGCACGGTTCGTCTGCACGATTACCAATCGAAGGCACTCGGCTTGCGCCATCTTCGCGTTTATACGCCGCCGGACTACGACCATGGCAGCCGGCGTTATCCGGTGCTGTACCTCTTGCACGGCTCCGGCGACA
>QHPA01000390.1 GCA_003218935.1 Verrucomicrobiota bacterium | reverse complement strand
CGCGCGCGCGGAACTGCTCGCGGAGGGCAAACCGGTCTTCATCATCGGGAATCATTATGGCATCACGAGCCTGATCACTTTTTATTTGCCGGAAGCCAGAGCAGGCGAGCCGGACAATCCATTGGTTTATTTTCGTTCGACGGACCGGCCGGAGAACCAGTTTTACTTCTGGCCCGGTTACGAAAATCGAAGGGGTCAGAACGCCGTCTTTGTCCAGGAAGCCCACGCGCCTCAACCGCCGCCCGAACGCATCCAGAAAGAGTTTGAAAGCGTCACCGATTTGGGGATACACGATATCAAGTATCGTGACCGTGTCTTTCATCAAGTCCAGCTCTTCGAATGCCGTGGCCTCCGATGAAAAGGCTGGCATCACCCGCCGGACTATATTTCCCGTCCGCGACTACGACCTCGCGGCCACGCTGACTTCCGGCCAGGCGTTCCGCTGGCAACTGCGCGAAGGCGGGTGGGAGGGAATCGTCGAGTCGCGCTGGGTGAGGTTGCGCGCGGAAGGAGACTGGCCACGCCATGAATCCTGTCGCAGCCGACGTCAACGGGCTCATTCTTTCGCACTCGGAAGCCAGAGCCTCCTTACGTCGGCTGCGACCGCTCGCGGCCGCGACGCGCGAGTGATCGTCGCCGAAACTGCGGAACCTGTGAACGACTGGCAATGGCTGGCGGACTATTTGCAGGTCGAACTCGATCTGGCCGGTGTTCTGGCCACGTTTCCCGACGACGAGTCGATGCGCGCCGCCGTTGCTGCCTGTCGCGGACTGCGCCTGTTGCGACAAGACCCGTGGGAATGCCTGGCATCGTTCATCTGCTCTTCGACAAAACAAATCGTCCAAATCCGGCAGATCGTCGCGCTGCTCTGCGAACGGTTCGGCGAACCGGTCAGGGTTCCGCGCGGACGCGAGCCGGCGTTCAGTTTCCCTTCTTTCGAACGGATTGCTGCGGCCCGTGAATCCGAACTGCGGGCTTGCAAAGCGGGCTTCCGTGCGCCCAATCTACGCGCAGCGGCGCGAATGATTGCCCGCGGCGAAGTGGACCTCGCGCGACTCAGCGCGTCGTCGGTGACGGAAGCGCGCGCAGATTTAATGCGCTTGCCGGGCGTGGGCCGCAAAATCGCCGATTGCGTTCTGCTTTTTGCCTGTGGCTTTCAGGACGCATTCCCAGTGGATGTCTGGGTGACGAAAGCGCTGCGGCGGCTCTACTTTCCCGGCCGGCGCCGGTCCTTGAAGCGATTGCAAAAGTTCGCGGCGACGCATTTTGGCCCTTTCGGGGGCTACGCGCAGCAGTACCTGTTTCACTACGCGCGGATTCACGCGAAGTTGAAGAAATGAATTCTGAATTAGTTGCATGACCAGAAGCATTGAAGTGCTCTTCTCGCCGGTGGAGTTTTCCGCGTTGTCCCAAAGGAATCTGGGCCGGACGGCGTGTGTGGTGCTCGACATTCTGCGCGCGACGACCTCCATGATAACCGCGCTGGCCAACGGCGCGGAAGCCATCATTCCGGTGGGGGAAATCGCGGAGGCGCTGGCCATCAAACAGCAGCGCCCGGAGGTGCTGCTGGCGGGCGAGCGCAACGGTCTGCGGATTCGCGCTGATCTCACGGGGGGCAACGACTTCGATTTCGGCAATTCGCCGCGCGAGTTTCTGCCGGAAAAAGTGCGCGGCAAAACCATCGTCATGACCACGACCAACGGCACCCGCGCGTTGCGCGCCTGCACGCGCGCGGAACCGGTTTTGATCGGCTCGTTTCTGAACCTCCGCGCCACGGTGAATTGGCTTCGCCGGGAGCTGCCGTTGCATCTGATCCTGATCTGCAGCGGCACGCACAACCAGGCCGCGCTCGAGGACACCCTGGCCGCGGGCGCGTTGTGCGAACGGCTCTGGCCTTATTACGCGTCGGGACAGGTCGCCGACTCTGCCGAGATTGCGCGCCGGATTTATCCGCTGTTGCAGACGGATTTGCTGGGCGCCATGAAACATTCGCGCAACGGCCAGCGGCTGCTCAGCCATCCGGAGCTGCGCGGCGACGTTTATTTTTGCGTGCAACGCGAAACGCTTAACTTCGTCGCGGGCCTGCAAAAGGATGGCACGGTGAGAAAACTCGCGTGCGAGGCGCCTTCGACTTCAGGCGACACGGCGAGCGTTTATTCGCCGCCTTCAGCGTGAAGCGGTAACCAGACCGCGGCGGAGCATTTCCCGCCAGATGAGCGGGACGGCGCCGGCAAAGACCTGGGGCCGCTCCGCCAGCCATTGGTTCAGCCTCGCCGGCGGGAACCAGTCGCCGCATTCGATTTCCTCCGGATGCAGCGCGAACGGCCCTTCCGCCGCGCAGCGGTACACCCAGACGAATTCCTGGCCGGTTTCAGGGCAGGCGGCTACCTTGAACAAACGTTCGGGCGGCCAGCCCTGTTCCAGCCCGATTTCCTCGCGCAACTCGCGCACCGCGCACGCGTCATAGCTCTCGCCCGAATCCAAATGACCGGACGCCGACGAATCCCACGCCCCGGGAAAACAGTCCTTCTTCATCGAACGCTTTTGCAGAAACAACTCGCCGCGCGAATTGAACACGAGCACGTGGACCGCGCGATGGTTCAACTTCAGTCGATGGATTTCACTCCGGGGCTTTTGTCCGATGACTTCGTCGCGCTCGTTGACAACGTCAAAGATTTCTTCCCTCATAGCAAATGTCGGAGCAAATCCGCCTTTCTTGTTTCATGGCCGCGTACACGCCGATTTTCAAAAACCTCATGGTCGCTCATCTGTTCCAAAGTTCAAATCAGCAGATTTGTCAGATCAATAAACTGTTCAAAACTTAAAACTTCGGCGCGGGCCTGCCGGGAGAGTTTCAAGCGATCGAACGCGTCTGCAAGCATCTCCTCTGGCCAATCTTCTTTCAGCAGTTTGAACATCATCTTCCGGCGTTGGGAAAACGCCCGCTTCACGATCTTCGTGAATACCTTTGTTTGGGCCTGATTCAGCAGCGGCTCAGGACGACGAATCAAGGTTACGCACGCTGAAGCAACATCCGGTTCAGGAAAAAAACAACTTGCCGTTATCTTGAACCAGCCGCGCGGCTCGTAGCGCAGCAGGATCAACAGAGTGAGCGCGCCGTAGTTCTTACCACCCGGCTT
>QHPA01000004.1 GCA_003218935.1 Verrucomicrobiota bacterium | reverse complement strand
CATTTTCTTGAGCGCGTAGCGCGGCCACCACGAGAACGGCAAACGTCGCAACTCAAACCATCCGGTCGAAAGCACGGCGAAACGTCTGGCCACCTCTTGCAAGCTGACGCGTGAAAGTTTGTCGTAAGGCGCGACGAAAGTTTGCGGCTCAGGAAAACCAGCCTCGGACAGCAGTCGAGCGCCCTGGTCCAGCCGGCGCTCGATTTCGGCGCGATCGTTCCGATCGAACTCAAAGTAATCATGATGATAACCATGCTGAGCGATGTGAAAACCGCGGTTGGCGCGCAAGTAATCGACCAGTTCGCGATTGCTGCCGATCGTCAGCGCTGGGGGAAGGCCGCCGCGTTTACCCACCAGAAAGCCCTCCGGCCGCCCGTCGGGCATTGTGACATCGGTGCGTACGTGAGGAATGACTGCGAGATTGACCGGCAGGCCGCGGTCGTGAAAAGGCCGGTACAGCCGTTCCAGGCAGTCCGCCGGCGTGAGCGCACTCGTATCGTCATCCCGCAGAATTACGCAGCGCATTTTTCTCGGCGATCAGTTGGTCATAGAGGTACTTCATACGGCCCGCCAGCACGGCGGTGTCGTATTCCGCGCTCGCAACCCTGCCTCCCGCGGCGGCCAGCCGCGACCTCAATTCAGGATGCAGCAGAGCGCAATCGACCGCCTGATGCAGTGTTTGAGGCGCGCCGAGGTCGAACAGCCAGCCGTTCTCGCCGTGCTGAATCAAATCAAGCGCGCCGGAGGTGCGGCTCGAGATGACAGTCGTGCCGGCGGCCCATGCTTCAAGGATGACCAGCCCGAACGTCTCGGAGATCGATGGCAGTACGATGGCTTCGGCGGATTGAATCAACCCGATCAATCGAGGGTCGCCAGGCGGCAACCCGCCGGTCAGAAACACGCGCTGGCGCAACCCGAGTTGGTCGATTCTCCGTTTGAGCGATTCACCATACGCCTCGTCGGTGCAAGCGCCCGCCAGCGCCAGCATTGAGTCCGGATGCCGTCGGAAAATCTCGGGCGCTTGCTCCACCAACCAGCGTTGGTTTTTCACCGGGTCAATGCGGCCAACGGCCAGCAGCAAACGTCGGGCGCGAATAGAGGGAAAGGTCTCACTGGCCGTTTCCCGATGGTCTTTACGGTAGAGGCTGGTCGGCACGCCGTGCGGTTGCACCACGATCCGTTTGCACGTTTGTTTCTCCTTGAGCAGGGCTGCTTCCTTTCGATTACAAGTGACAATTGCATCGGCGTCCTTGAGCAACCGCCTCGAACGCAACAGTGCGCCGAACAATTTGCCCCATTCCAGTCCGCCATTATGTGCGTTGCGGAAATTGTTTTTCATTGACTCAGGCAAATCCAGAAATCCACCGTGGATGGTCACGACTAACGGAATGCGGCGCAATCGGGCGGAGGTCAAAGCGATGCCGCCGAGCCGGCCCAAGGTGTGCGTGTGCATCACGGCCACGTTCGGTTCGCGCAGGAGACGGGCGATCAGATCGAACGACATTAAATTGCCGCCCACGGCAAGGAGTTGGCGTTTGCGCTCCGTGGAAATGCCCCACACCGGCACGCAGGCGCGGAACTGTTTGACGGCAAATCCAGCCTCCGTCAGCGGGTCGGCGGCAATGCTGCTCCCAATGCTCGGAGCATAAGTAACCGAGGTCACGCGATGTTGGCGCAGCCCTTCGAACAGCCGTTGAATGGCCGTTTCGGTGCCGCCCCATTCGGTCGGGTTGTATTTTCTGAGCAGGTGAACGACGCGCATAGGTCATCGACAGGCCAGGGGCGGCTCGGCGCTCGGGACGTTGCCGGAGAATTCTTCCGTTAGTGCGTTGGTATCGATCGGCGTTCGCGCGGCCTGGCGCTTCACGTAGTAAAGACTGGCCAACGCCCCCAACAGCACGTTGAACGTGTAGAAAATGTGCGTTTGCCGGTAAGTCCATTCCGTCTGGCTTTGCAAAAAGATGCCGCACGTGCTGAAAAAAAAGCCAACACCCAGACGGTGCATCGCTTCGGGTGAACGCGGCCTGAGAAAGCTCGCGCCCATCTGGAACCAGCGCAGCCAAACGAGCAGGAAAATCATCAACCCGGGCCAGCCGAGTTCCCCCGCTGTCAGGGCCATCAAGCTGTGCGCCGGAGGGGCGAAAGTAAAACTCCCCACGGCATCCTTGCTGGGGGCGTCGCTCGTATTCGGATAAGCCTCATAAAAGATGCCTAATTGCGGTCCATACACCTCGCTGACCCAATAAGACCAGTTGTTCAGACCGACGCCGAAGAAGCGGTCTTGCAGGATGGCCCAGGCCTGCCGCAGATAGGACCCGCGGTTCTCAAACTGTTCTCCCAGATACTCTTCCTTCAGCGAGGCTTGCCCGTATCGTACCTTCAGCGTGTCCCATGACTTGTAAACCATGCCACCAAGCGCCAGGCAGACCAGGAATACGGCTGCGGTTTTCTTGAACGTAATGCGAAAGGAGGCACATGCCATCGTCGCGCCCAACGCGACCAGCGCGAAGATGGGAATGCCCGCCCGCGAAATGGTCAGCAGAATCGTTACCGCGGTGATGCCTGAACAAAGAAGACAAAACTTCCTCAAGTATTTCGGAAAATTTGAAGCCGCGGCGGCGAAAAAGACCGGCGCGGTTGTGCACAGATACATGGAAAGACTGTTCGGATCGAGCAGACTGCCCGTCACCCGATAAACGCCGTTGACGTAGCGGTGTTTGAGTGCCAGCACGCCCTGGAAACAAATGGCGCACCCCAACGCCAGGACAAGGAGACGCAGTTCGCGCTCCGTTTGCACATACACCGCCGCGGCAAGGAACACGAGGATGCCACGGAGGATTTTCGAGAGTTCAAACAGACCAAACAATTTCGGCTCGGAAATCGCGACCGAGAAACAGCAGTAGAGGAAATAGATAATCATTGCGCCGAGGCTGGCCGGCCAAAACCAGCGGCGATGACCGGGACGCGGCAGGAGCAAGGAACTGATCAACAGGCTGATGGCCAGAATATCGACGAGCGAAATTTCGAAGCCGCGTGTGGCGGCTCGATACCAGTAGCGCGTGACAAAGTTAACGTCCACGCGGTCAGTGAACGCGCTGGCGAGGATCAACAGGAAAAAGGCTGCGGCCCGCGCCCGCTGAGAGAGACAAGTCGCCACCACCCCGCCGGAAATCGCGACGGCCATCAAAAACAGCGCGGCCAAATCTTTTAATTCCACGGCGCTCCTCGATAATCTTTTTGCAGGTGGGTCGCGCTCATTTCACCTCGCAAGTTTTGGTGTTTGAAATCCTTTCAACTGTTCGCCGGCTGGGGCTGCCGTTTTGGACAGGCGCTCTTCTCTCCCAGTAATCCCAGGCTTGGGATTTTGTCCCGGCTCGCCTCGGTCCACCCATGCATCTGGCCCTCTTTCAAATGTCGGAATGCGCGCGCGCAGGCAATCCAGGTAACCAGAAGTCGAACAAAAGCGGCGGGGAAATGTGTGGCCTTCTTGAACGTCAGGATCCTGCATCCGCGCCTGGCCCTGCACCTCGGCACGCTGGGGAAAAGCTGCCAGAAAAAGCGTGCGTTGCGCAGGTGCTCGTCGATCAATCGCCTCAACCAGCGGGGGTCGGACTGCTCTTTCTCACGCAAGGTGCGGGCAAGATCGCTCCTTTGTTCGCGTGGCAGATGCTTCAGATGCTCGATCAGGACGTAAGCGATGGTCTTCCCGATCGCCTGCCGCTCTTGATTGTTCAACACTTCAGCGACCGAGGTGTAAGCCTCGAAAAGGTGAGAGGCGTTTTCCGCTGTGACGATCCGATTCGGCGCCGGCCGGCCCGTCGAAAAGTCCGTGCCGACGACAGACTCGATGAAACTGTCGTCTAAGCCCGCCAGATCCTGTGGCAAGTAAAGCTGACGGGCCACGTCGGCGCGGATACAGTAGAGCTGGCCGGTGATTTTACCTTGAATCGTGTCGGCCATTTCCGAAGTCGCCAACGCGATACGCTCGCGCCAGGATTTGAGCTCCTTCAATGAGATGTCCTTGATCGGTTGATCTGTGGCGATGCTCGCATTGGGGTTCTCTACGAGCGTCGAGTACATATTCCAGAGCGTTTGCGGATGCCGAATCAGAATGTCGCCATCCATCAGGAACAGAAACTGGGATTCGCGCGCGGACAGCTTGTGCACGAATAAATTCCAGGCGCTCAGTTTGCTCCGCTCATTGATGTCCAGCGTCTGGCATTGAAACGCGTGTCGGAACGGGTGTCGGCTGGTTTCCTTGGCGAACTCTTCTTCTGCAATCGCCGGCGTGCGGTCGGCACAACCGTTGGCCAGACACAGGATTTCGCAAGTCAAGTTGCTCCGACTCAGTTCCTTGAGGAGCGACTGCTGAAACAGCGACCTCAACGCCGGCCCAATGGCCTTTTCCTGATTCCGCGCGATGATGCCGATTGAAATGTGAGGCTTGGTTGTCGGACCTGTGCTGGTCATGGTTTGTTCATCTGGTCTGTGCATGTTGGTGGCCGAACATAGCCCGGCGGCGAACCGTTGTTGAAGTAGGTGAAAGACCCGTATCGCCAGTAGGTCAAGACCCCACTGCAATGGGGAGCGCGCTGCGGTAAAGGTGTTGTCGGCACAGGTTTGAGATGACGGATCCATTAGTCAGCATTATCATGCGTTCGTTCAACGAAGGCTGGGCGTTGCGCGAAACGTTGCCTGCGCTCCGGGCGCAGGAATACAGTCACTGGGAACTGATCGTCATCGATTCCGGCTCGACCGATGGTTCGGTGGAGATGGTTCGGGCCGCCCAGCCGCGTCATTTCATTCAAATCCAGCCGCACGAGTACAATCCCAGTCGCGTCATGAACCAGGGCATGCAGTTGGCGCGATCCGATTTCTGCATCTTCCTGAACGCGGACGCCACACCGCAGGGAGCTGACTGGCTGCGCCCGCTGGTGACAGGGTTGGTCGATCCCCAGACCGCTGCGGTCTTCGGTCGGCAAGTGCCACGGCCCGATTGCTGGGCCGTTTACGCCTGCGACTACGAACGGTGCTTTGGGCCGGGCCGCGAATCAGCCAAATGGGACCACTTCTTCAGCATGGTCAGCAGCGGGCTGCGCAAGGACATTTGGGCGAAGCGAGGCTTCCTGGAGAAAATGCAATATTCTGAAGACGACGAATACACGCGCTGGTGCCGGGCGCAGGGCTATCGCATCGTTCATGTCCCCGAATCGGTGGTGATGCACTCGCACAACTACACCGTCTCGCAGACGTACAAGCGCAGTTTTGGCGAAGGCCGGGCGGTGGCGGCGGTCTGGTCCGGCAAACCAACCGACTTCAATTTCCTGCGGACGGTGCTGCTCGGGTGGCTGAACGATTTCCGGCGCGACCTGGCTTTTTGTGCCAGAACACGACGCTGGGTCGAGTTGCCGCAGGCGGCGCGCGTCCGCTGGCAGCAGCGTCGCGCCAGGCTGGCCGGGTTCAAGCAGGGCTGGGTCGCGTATCGCGAAAACGCCTCCGGCACGTCGATCAATCCGCCGACCTGGTCACAGTCGGGTTCGATAGACTTATCGCGAGTGCCAAAATGATCGATGCAGCGGACACAATTCAGACGGTGGAAACCGCGAGCGGACAACTTTCGTCGGAACGCCCGAACCAAGGGAAACGTTTCACCGTGGATGGGAGCGAGGAACTGGAAACTCATCTGGAGAGAACGTGCCGGAAAGCCCTGGCCGGCGTCCAACACTTGATTGCCGAGCGCAAGCTGGAAGGCCTTCTGCTCGCTGGCGGGTACGGTCGCGGCGAAGGGGGCGTGTTAAGGACAGAGACTGGCGACCAACCCTATAACGATCTGGAATTCTATGTTTTCCTGCGCGGGAACGATTTCCTCAACGAACGCCGTTACCACCCTGGGCTGCAGGATTTGGCAGAACAACTCTCGCCCGCTGCTCGCGTGGAAGTTGAATTCAAAATTCTTTCTCTTGGCAAATTAAGGCGGAGTCCGGTGAGCATGTTTTACTACGATTTAGTCATGGGCCATCGCTGGATCAGGGGCGAAGAGGGTCTGCTGTCGGGTTGTGAGCATCATCGCGACGCAGAACGTATTCCACTCGCGGAGGCCACCAGACTGATGATGAACCGTTGCTCCGGATTGCTGTTGGCGCGGGCACGATTGGAGCGCGCGGAATTTTCGCCTGGGGATGCCGATTTTGTCGGACGGAACCTGGCCAAAGCGCAACTGGCTTTTGGCGACACCATACTGACTGCTTTTGGACGGTATGACTGGAGTTGTGTGGAACGGCATAAGCGGGTGAACCAACTGAAAGCGTCAGAGGATTTGCCGTGGCTGTCAGAAGTGCAGAGACATTACACCTCCGGTGTTGAATTTAAATTCCGGCCGCGGCGCACGGTCGCATCGCGTCGAACGCTTTTGGACAAACATAACGAATTGTCCTCACTCGGCGTGCAATTATGGCTCTGGCTGGAAAGCCGCCGGCTGAATTGTCCGTTCGTCTCCGCCCGGGATTACGCTTGCAGTTCCGTCAACAAATGCCCCGGAACGGGTGGCTGGAGAAATCGGGCGCTTAATCTCAGGACGTTTGGGTTGTCGGCGTTGCCGGGACCGAGAGGTTCCCTTTACCCGCGGGAACGGGTGTTTCACGCCCTGGTCTGGCTTCTCTGGCAGAGGGAAAAGATGGATGAATCGGAATTGCTCCGCCGTGTCGCAGGGGAGCTTCGCGTGGTTGTCGGAAGTTTTTCGGATGCGGTAGCCGCCTATACTTCTCTCTGGCGCCAGTTCAGGTGACCTGGCACCTGATCAGGCATACGGCGGGTAATCCATGCAAACCACCTTCCGACCGCAGGCGGCGATAGCAAAACAGATTTGAATATTCAGCTTCTCAAATTTGTCTTTAGTATCTGCCCAACAAATAGCTGGAAAGGTGGCCGCGGTTTATGGTTTATTGATGAAAATCTGGCGAGCCGTGTTTGAGATGACGCGGTTGGCCTGACGAGCGTCCTTAAGTCCGTTGCGATAAGTCGTGTGACGATTCAATTCAGGTTGATTTCTGCCTCCGGCCTCCTGTTGTGGCTGTTAGCCGGAGTTTCCGCCAGCGCTGCGACTAAAGGTGCCATCGATTTCGACCGGGACATCCGGCCGATTCTCTCCGACAAGTGCTTTGCCTGCCATGGTCCGGATGAGAAGGAGCGCAAAGCGAAGTTCCGACTCGACCGGAAAGACGACGCGTTCAAGCCGCTGAAATCGGGCGACCTTGCCATCGTGCCCGGCCACCCGGAAAAGAGCGAACTGATCGCGCGCATTACCACGAAGGACGAAGACGACGTGATGCCGCCTCCGAAAAGCGGCAAGACGCTGACGCCCGCGCAGATTGATTCGCTGCGCCGGTGGATCGCGGAAGGAGCGAATTGGCAAAGCCACTGGGCTTTCGTCAAACCCGAACGCTCGCCGCTGCCCGGGGTGAAGAACAAGAAATGGCCGCGCAATGAGATTGATTATTTCGTTCTCGCGCGTCTGGAAAAGGAAGGGCTGAAACCCTCCCCGGAAGCCGACCGGACCACGCTGGTTCGCCGGGTGACCTGCGACTTGACAGGCTTGCCGCCAACACCGCAGGAAGTGGACGCATTCCTTGCCGATCGGAATCCAGACGCCTACGAAAAGCTGGTGGACCGTCTCCTCGACTCGCCTCGATACGGCGAGCACGAGGCGCGTTACTGGCTTGATGCGGCGCGCTACGCCGACTCGCATGGCTACCATATCGATTCGGAACGGAGCATCTGGAAATACCGCGAGTGGGTCATCGACGCGTTCAACCAAAACATGCCGTTCGACGAGTTCACGAGCGAACAACTTGCGGGCGATCTGTTGCCGAACGCGACGACCATGCAAAAAATTGCCTCCGGTTACGTCCGCTGCAATATGAGCACCGGCGAGGGCGGCGCCATCGAAGATGAATACAAGTCCAAATACACGTTCGACCGTGTCGAGACGACCAGCACGATCTGGCTTGGTCTCACCATGACCTGCGCGCGCTGCCACACGCACAAATACGACCCCATCCAGCAGCGCGAGTACTACGGTCTCTATGCCTTGTTCAACAACCTGGATGAGTCAATCATGGACGGCAACAAGCCCAACCCGGATCCATTCATCAAACTTCCAACCCTGGAACAAGCGCAGCGACAGGAATGGTTGAAGAAACATGTCGAAGAAGGACAGGCCAGGATAGATTCGCCGATGCCGGAGTTGGACGCGGCGCAGGCGCAGTGGGCCGACAAATGGCATGAGAAGTTGAACGCCGGCTGGACGGTCCTTACGCCGACCAGCCTGAAATCAACCAACGGCAGCGAATTCAAAATCCTCGATGACAAATCGGTGCTCGTCGAGGGACCGAATCCGGAACAGGACGTCCATGAAGTGACGCTCCAGCCCGACCCGGGAAGCCTCGCGGCGATCCGGCTCGAAGCGCTGCCGCACGAATCGTTGCCCAACCGGAGCAGCGCGCGCGCGGACGACGGCAGGTTTGAGCTCTCGGAGTTTGAGGTGGAAGTCGTGACTACGGACGCTGAGGACAAAGCCGGCAAGCCGAAAAAGCTCAACTTCAAACGGGCTGCCGCAGATTCGTGGGAAAGTGACAAGGAAATAGGAAAAGCCATCGACGCCAACGCTGAATCCGCCTGGAGTATCCCGACGAACGCGGTGACCGAACCGCATACCGCTCTGTTTGTGTTGGGCGAACCGATCAAGGTAAAGACGAATTCGGAAATTCACGTCCGTTTGCGCTACGAGGCCTCAAAATCAAAACGCGCCATCGGGCGTTTCCGTCTGGCCGCGGCGCAAACTGACGAACTCGCGCATCTTTTGATTCCGCCGAAACAGGAACCCTGGCATGTCGTCGGACCTTTCAAATCCGAGAGCCTCAAAATGGGCCTCGTCGCGGAATATGAGCCGGAGAAGGAGATTGATCTCAACAAGGCGTACCCCGGCGTACGCGAGGAAATCAAATGGAGCGAAAAGCCGGACTTTGAAGATGGCAAATCCCATGTGCTGGTGGACGAACTGCACGGGGTGCACGGGATCTATTACCTTTACCGCACCCTCAAAGTCCCGGACAACCGCCGGACTGACCTTACCGTGGGGGCCGACGGTCTCTTCAAGGTTTGGGTCAACGGGCAACTCGCCCTGGAACAATCTTCCAAACGGGAACCGGCGGACGGCCCGGCGAAGTTCTCCGCGATGCTGAAGCAGGGCGAAAACACAATCCTCGTCAAAGCGGTGAATGAACAGGGCGCCTCTCATTTTACCTTTAACGCCGACCTCGATGATGCGGACCACTTGCCAGACAATATTGCCGCCATGCTGGCGGCGACCAGCAACCCTGCGGGCGACAACAAAACTTCAGTGCGAAATTTCTATCGGCGCGCGACTTCGCCTCTGTTTAAGTTACTTTTCGATCAGGTGGCGCACTGGCGCGAGGAAAACAATGTTATTGAGAAGGAAATCCCGACGACCATGGTTGCGAAAGAATCGGGCAAGCCGCGCGATACGTTCCTGCTGATGCGCGGTGAATATGACAGGAAAGGCGAGAAAGTCGAACCGGGCGTCCCGGCCATCCTGCCGCCCTGGCCCAAGGACGCCCCGAAGAACCGTCTTGGCCTCGCCAAATGGCTGCTCGACCCCTCACACCCGCTCACCGCCCGTGTCAATGTGAATCGCTTCTGGCAACAGTTCTTTGGCGTCGGCATCGTGAAGACGGTTGAGGACTTCGGCGTGCAAGGCGAGCGGCCGTCACATCCCGAATTGCTCGACTGGCTCGCGGCTGAATTCGTCCGCTCCGGCTGGGACGTGAAACACTTGCAGCGGCTCAGCGTCACCTCGGCCACTTACCGGCAATCGTCCCGCGTAACGCCCGAATTGCTCGCGCGAGACCCGGAGAATCGTTTGCTGGCGCGCGGCCCTCGTTTTCGTGTTGACGCGGAGGAAGTGCGCGACACGGCTCTGTTTGTCAGCGGGCTGCTGGTGGAACGAGAGGGCGGGCACAGCGTCAAGCCCTGGCAGCCGTCCGGCCTGTGGGAGGCCGTCTCCTATAACAATGCCCAGAAATATGTGCCGGACATCGACATGGTGCAGTATCGTCGCAGCCTTTACATCTACTGGAAGCGGCAAAGCCCGCCCCCCAACATGCTCATCTTTGACGCGCCGACGCGCGAGTATTGCGTCGTGCGGCGTCCGCGCACGAACACGCCGCTCCAGGCGCTCACGCTGCTGAACGACCCGCAGTTTGTCGAGGCCTCACGCGCCTTCGCCCAACGTCTCATGGCGGAGGCTGCCGACGATCCGAAGCGGCGAATCATTTATGCTTTCCGGCTGGCGACGGCTCGCACGCCCGACGCGGATGAAATCAAGGTGTTGCTCGATGTTTACCGCCATCAACTGGCCGAATATCGCAAAGACAAAGACGCTGCGGAAAATTTGCTGGGCGTCGGCGGTTTCAAAGCGAAGGCGGACCTCGACCAACGCGAACTGGCCGCGTGGACCACCATTGCCAGCATGCTCTTGAATCTGGACGAAACGGTGACGAAGGGATGAGTAAAACTAAACCACGAATGAACACCAATAGACACGAATGCCGGTTAAGCTGCGGGAGCGGACATGAGAAGGTTCATCGCTCCTTTACCCGCGAAGAACCTTTCCGGATTTCTGGCGCTGGCTTCGTCGAATTCAATTCGTGTTGATTCGTGTTGATTCGTGTTGATTCGTGTTGATTCGTGTTGATTCGTGTTGATTCGTGTTCATTCGTGGTAAAGTGAATTGATGTTTATGGACCCGATTCGAGAAAATGAACTGTTGCTGACGCGCCGGCATTTCTTTGGCCGCATGGCCACCGGCATCGGTGTCGCCGCGCTCGGTTCGCTGTTAAATCCCGCCCTTTTCGAGGCGCTGGCGGATGAAACCGGCAAATCGAAGGGACTCCTTGGCCTTCCGCATTTCACGCCCAAAGCCAGGCGCGTGATTTACCTGTTCATGGCGGGCGGGGCCTCGCAGATGGAATTGCTGGATTACAAGCCGAGCCTGGTAAAACTTCACGAAACCGAGTTGCCCGATTCCATCCGGATGGGCCAGCGCATCACCACCATGACTTCGGGGCAGAAGTCTCTGCCGGTGGTGAAGTCCATCTACAAGTTCAGGCAATACGGCAAATCCGGCACCTGGGTGAGCGAACTGTTGCCGCACATCGGCGGGATTGTGGATGAGGTTTGCGTCGTCAAGACTGTCAACACCGAGGCCATCAATCACGACCCGGCCATCACGTTCATCCAAACCGGCTTCCAGCAACCGGGCCGTCCGTGCATGGGCGCGTGGCTGAGCTATGGATTGGGCAGCGCGAACCAGAACTTGCCGGCGTTCATCGTGATGATTTCAAACGGCAAGGAAAGCGACCAGCCCCTGTACACGCGTTTGTGGAGCGCCGGCTTTTTGCCTTCCGAATACCAGGGCGTCCAGTTTCGCGGCAAAGGCGACCCGGTGCTCTATCTCTCAAACCCGCCCGGCATCAGCGCCGAGACGCGGCGGCGCATGCTCGATGGTTTGGCCAGGTTGAACGCGAAGCGTTACCAGGCCTTCGCCGATCCCGAAATCAATACCCGCATCGCGCAATACGAAATGGCTTACCGGATGCAGTCCTCCGTGCCGGAACTCACCGATATTTCCAGGGAACCGGAAAGTGTGCTCGAAATGTATGGCCCGGACGTTAAGAAGCCAGGCTCCTTCGCCTACAATTGCCTGCTCGCGCGCCGCATGGCCGAGCGCGGCGTACGGTTCACCCAACTCTACCATCGTGGCTGGGATCAGCACGGCAATCTGCCCGTGCGCATCAGAGAGCAGTGCCAGGACACCGACCAGCCCAGCGCTGCTCTCGTCAAAGACCTCAAGCAACGCGGTCTGCTTGATGACACGCTGGTAATCTGGGGCGGCGAATTCGGGCGCACGGTCTATTGCCAGGGCAAAATTGAAAAGGACAATTACGGCCGCGATCATCATGGGCGCTGCTACTCGATTTGGATGGCCGGTGGTGGAGTCAAACCCGGTATCAGCTATGGCCGGACCGACGATTATTGCTACAATGTCGTCGAAAATCCGGTCCACATTCACGACCTCAACGCCACGATTCTGCGCTGCCTGGGCGTCGACCACGAGAAACTTACGTATCGTTTCCAGGGCCGCGACTTTCGCATCACGGACATCCACGGCGAAGTGGTCAAAGACATCCTCGCGTAAACTGTTTCACTGCCAAGACGCCGGAGGAAACCCCAAACACCACGCTTCAAATCCAGAAAATCTCAAAAGTTCAACCGGCCAGGACGCCGCCAAAATTGCTCTGGTCATTCTGTGGTGATTGGCGTTTGCAATTCGGAGCTTTGACCTCGGGATTCGCTCGCCTGTGCACGCGCTCGTGCGCATGATGCGGCCACGGGTGATGCCCTTCCTGTTCTACGCGCTCTTCTTTTTCTCCGGCAGCGCCGGCTTGGGCTACCAGATGGTCTGGTCCAGGATGATTGCAATCGGGCTGGGGCAGGAGATGCCTGCCGTGCTCGCCGTGATCGCTGCGTTCATGGGTGGCATGGCGCTCGGTGCGTGCACGTTGGATGGAGCCATCGCCCGAAGCCGTCGTCCCGGCTGCTGGTACGGCTGGCTCGAAATTTTCATCGGGGCGGGGGGATTTTTGTCAGCGGCGCTGATACCGCTCGCGAACCACACGGCGTTGCGTCTCATCGGTCTGGAACCGTCGCCGTTGCGCCATTGGGCGGTCGCTTTCATCTCGACGTTTCTCGTTCTGCTGCCCGCCACGGCGGCGATGGGAGCAACGCTGCCCGCGATGGAACGATTCGTCGCGTCCCTGACGGGGAATGGCCGCTGCGTGGGGGCGGTTTACTCGGCCAATACGCTCGGCGCAGTCGTGGGAACCCTGGGAGGCGCGTTCGTAATTTTGCCGTCGCTGGGCTTGTCGCGCGGCGTCTGGCTGCTGGCCGCCGTCAACGCGCTTTGCGGTGTCGCGGCATTGCTGCTTGCAGCGCGGACAACCATGTCCGCGCGAACCGCCCATGCGGAGCCTCCTCGCCCCGATTCAGGAGAGTTTGCCGGCGCGGACTCGGCAGTCCGCGCTCCATTGAGGCCGTCGCGTCTCGGCCTCACCGTCTTCGCTACCGGCCTGCTTGGCATCGGCTTCGAGGCTGTTGGCGTACGCGTTCTGTCACAAGTGTTGGAAAACACCGTTTATACTTTTGCGGCGGTGTTGGCGGTATTTCTGTCAGGCACCTCCATCGGCGCTGTCCTTTATCAGCTGTTCGGACGGCGCTCAAATCCGCAGTGGTTGCTCACCGATTTGCTTTGCGCCGTTTCACTGGCCTGCATGCTCGGTGTGATGGCAACCGCGCAGGCTCAGGTTTTTTACGACCGTTGTCGCGCGGCGCTGGGCGACAGCAAACTCGGTGTCCTGGCCGCGGAAATGACGGTTGCATCGGCGGTTTTGCTGATGCCTGCGATTTTCATGGGCGCGACCTTCAGCCACCTCGTCCAGGCGGCCCGCCGGAAGGACGGCGGCGTTGGCCAGGCCGCTGCGCTCAACACGTTCGGCGGCGCGTTGGCCTCGGTGTTGTTCGGTGTTTTCCTTCTTCCGCTCATCGGCTCCAAGTGGACCCTGGTTTTGATCTCGTTCGGCTACTTAATGCTGTTGCCCAGGGTCACTGGCTGGCGCTGGGGATTTCTGGCGGCGCCGGTGGTGCTGACGTTCGCGCTTCCGGCCAACCTTCAAGTCATCCGGCTTGGTCCCGGCGGCCACGTCGTGGAATATCGCGAAGGCGTAACGGCGACCGTGGCCGTGGTCGAAGACGCCAATGGCGACCGGGTGCTGCGCGTTGATAACCGGTTTCAAATGGGCGGAACCGCTGCGGCAGCCGCGGAATATCGTCACGCGCACATTCCTTTGTTGCTGCACCCGACATCGAAGCGGGCTCTCTTTCTCGGCTTGGGCACCGGCATCACATTCGGCGCGGCATCGCTTTATCCAAACCTCCAGAGCGACGGCGTGGAACTGGTGCCCGAGATCCTCGAAGTCATGCCTGAATTCGAGCCTTACAATTTCTCGCCTGGCCGCCAGGCGCGACTGAGACTTTTCGCGGCCGACGCGCGCCGCTTTGTTTGCACTGTGGATTCGAACTACGACGTGATCGTGGCTGACCTGTTCCACCCGGCGCACGACGGCGCCGGCTCACTTTACACACTCGAACATTTCCAGGCCGTTCGCGAGCGACTCGCGCCCGGCGGCTTGTTCTGTCAATGGCTCCCGCTGCATCAACTGGATGAAGACGTGCTTCGCCTCATAACCCGCACTTTCCTGGAAGCGTTTCCAAACGCGCAAGCGTGGTTGCTGCGCTTCAACGTGGACGCGCCGGTGATCGGGCTCGTCGGGACTGTCGGACGGCCGCATTATTCAACGCAATGGGTGGAACACCGTCTGAATCATTCGCAACTTGAATCGGAACTGAAGAAGCTTGCCTTGGCCGATTCGATCCGTCTGTTCGGCAACCTGCTCGCGGGACCGACGGATCTGCGTGCTTTTGCCGGCGACGCCCCTTTGAATACCGACGACCAACCGCGCGTGACGTTCGGCGCGCCGCGATTCGCTTATCGAGCGACCGCCACGCCTTACGGCCGCCTGCTGGAATTGTTGAAGTTCAGCCTGCGGGACCCTCGTGAGGTGCTGGGGCTGGATTCCAGCGGTGACGCGAATCAATTCGCCGGGCGGTTAACGAAGTATATCACCGCTCGTGACGCGTATCTGAACGGCCTGGTGGACGAGGCTGAAGGCCGGCAGCCCAGGGCCATCGACAGATTTGTGGAAAGCGCGCGATTGAGCGACGATTTTACGTCCGGCTACGCCCAATGCCTGAGTCTGGCATCGGTGTTGGCGCGAACGAAGCCCGCTGAAGCGCGCGCTTTGCTCGAGCGACTGGTCGAGGCCCAGCCGTCGCGGCCGGTCGCCAGAGAAATGCTGGAGCGGTTGTTCCCAAAGTGAGTTGGTCGATTTTCCTTCTTGGCTCGCGGAGGTTTTTTCAATAAGAGGAACCGATTGCGCGTCCAAAGCCACGCGCTGAAAAGAACTGCAAAATCATGAAACGATACATCTCCAGCTCCGTTCCCGTCTTTGCATTTGCCTTTGGCCTGCTTGGCTCAAGTTGGGCCGGCAGTTTCGATTGGCCGCAGTGGCGCGGGCCGGATCGCACCGACGTCTCCAAGGAAACCGGCCTGCTCAAGGAATGGCCCGCCGGCGGCCCAAAACGAGTTTGGCTCTACAAAAACGCCGGCAACGGTTACTCCGGTCCAGCCATTGTGGACGGCAAACTGTTCACCATGGGCACGCGCGATGGCGCGGAAATTCTCATCGCGTTGAACGCGGAGACCGGGGAGGAGCTTTGGACTGCGTCCATCGGTCCGATGGTAAAGTTCGACCGCGGACCCTGATCTGCGCTGCGGTCGCCGACGGGAAGGTGGTCTGGCGGGCGTTGATGTCGGATTTGGGTGGCAAAACGCCGAACTGGGGTTATGCCGAGTGTGTATTGGTGGACGGTGACCAGGTTGTTTGCACACCAGGCGGCGCGAATGGCGCTATTGCGGCGCTGAACAAGACGACAGGCAAAGTCGTCTGGCAATCGAAGGAATTCACCGATCCGGCGCACTACGCTTCCATCATCGTCGCGGAGCACAGCGGCACGCGGGAATACATCCAACTTACGCCGCAGCACGTGGTCGGAGTTTCCGCGACGGACGGCTCAGTCTTGTGGAAGTCTCCCTTTCCAGGGCGAGTTGCAGTCATTCCCACGCCGATTTTCCACGACGGCTGTGTGTACGTGAGCGCTGGCTATGGGGCCGGCAGCAAGCTGGTCAAACTCGGCGCGGACAATCAGATTTCCGATGTCTATGAGAACAAGGAGATGAAGAATCACCACGGCGGTGTCGTGCTCGTTGGTGATGATCTTTACGGCTACTCGGATGGCGTGGGCTGGCTGTGCCAGGATTTCAAGACCGGCAAAGAAGTCTGGAGCGAAAAGAAGGCGCTCGGCAAAGGAGCGCTCGGCTGCGCGGACGGCATGTTGTACTGTCTGGAGGAAGACAGCGGAACGGTGGTGCTCGCTGAAGCATCTCCGAAAGGTTGGAAAGCGCACGGCCGGTTCAAGCCCGCTCCACAATCGGAGATACGCGATCCCCAAGGCCGCATCTGGACCCATCCGGTCATTTCCAATGGGAAACTCTATCTGCGCGATCAGGACATCATTTACTGCTACGACGTGAAGCAGGGCTAAGAAATGCTCTCCCTGAACCGCCCCTCTCCCGGCCTTCGGCCACCCTCTCCCCGCAAGGCGGGGAGAGGGCAGGGAGAGGGGTGCCGATCTGGTTCATGACCTCGATTTCGCGCCAAAACGCGGACCGCTTACTATGAAACGACGCGAATTCCTCAAATCCTCTCTGGCCGCAACCAGCGTGGCCGGCTTGACCTCCGTGTTGAAAACTTCAGCCGCGGAACAGAGCGCAAAAACTCCACGCGAGTTTTACGAACTGCGCCTCTACCATCTCCGCCGCGGCCCGAAACAAAAACTCTTCGACGATTTCTATCGCGAGGCTTCCATTCCCGCGATGAACCGCGCGGGCATCGGACCGATCGGCGTGTTCAACGTCGCTTACGGTCCGGACAGCCCGACGATGTATGTGCTCATCCCGCACAAAACGATTGAATCGTTCGGCACCGCGCTCGACCGCGTGCGTTCCGACGCCGATTACCAGAAGGCCGGGGCCGGGTTCATCAACGCGCCCGCCACCGACCCGTCCTATGTGCGCGTCGACAGTTCGTTGGTGGTGGCGTTTGCGGGCATTCCGAAACTCGAAGTGCCTACGGCGGCGAAGGAGAACCAGCCGCGGATTTTCGAGTTGCGGACCTACGAAAGCCACAGCAAGAAGGCGAACAAAAAGAAGATCGAGATGTTCAACAACGGCGAGATCGCCATCTTCCGGCGCACGGGCTTGCAACCGGTTTTCTTCGGCGAAACGCTCATCGGCGCGAAAATGCCGAATCTCACCTACATGCTGGCATTCGAGAACATGGCCGCGCGCGAGAAGAACTGGGCCGCGTTCATCTCCGACCCGGAATGGAAAAAGCTGAGTACCACACCCGGCTACACCGACGCCGAAATCGTCTCCAACATCAGCAACATCTTTCTGCGGCCTACGGCCTATTCGCAGATTTAGCTGCATTGGGGAACGCGTCACGCCCAACCAGCGGCCACCGGATTTCAGGTCGTGTACTTAGTACACGACCGGATTTCAAACATGGCTGAGTTTGAGTTGAACGCTCGCCCTCACCCTGCCCCTCTCCCCCAGGAGAGGGAACAGCGGGCGGACGGGTTGGGTTCATTGAAAGCCAATTTGCCTGTCGCAGCACGCTGGTTGTTCGGAGCGGGAAGCGGAGGCATTACAGGACGGCTCGGTAACGCGACAAACCGGCGGACGAGTCTCCCTCTCCGTGGGGAGAGGGCCGGGGTGAGGGAGAGCGTATTTCCAAACTTTGCGGCCGGCGCGTTCCGAATTTTGCACTCCGCGTTCGACTCCGTGCTTTGGCAAAACAGCAACAGATTGAGTTAAGAAAGTTCCAGACCACAAGGCTCAATGAAAGCGATTGCTCTTCAGTTCAGAGAATTCATCAGCAACAGCGTCGAGGAGATTGGCGCTCTTAGTGATTGTTTCAGCGAAGTTTTTCACATTGATTTTGATACCTAAAAGATTCGATGGGTTTTCGCCCGTGTTGTTAGCCCGACTTTCGCTACTCGCAGCGTGATCCAACTTTTTTCGCACATCCAGGTGCGAGATTCCTAAGGATTGATGAGATTTTCTTCCAAAAAACGGTTTGGTGCAGACCTACCCTCTTCCACTTTCAGCGCCTGGTGCGGTAAAATCCAACCATCATGGCCAAACCGTATTTGCATTGTCACCACCGGTTCAAGAACGGCAAAGATCATTGCTATTGGAGCATTGCCGAGAAGGTCAAAACTCGGCGCGGCTGGGTGCAACGACACTTGCTGTATCTGGGAGAGATCAATGATAGCCAGAAGGCCAGTTGGA
>QHPA01000389.1 GCA_003218935.1 Verrucomicrobiota bacterium | reverse complement strand
GCCTGCAGAACCTGCCGTATAAGATCGAACTTAACCGGCAAGGCAAACTCATCATGAGTCCCACCCGCTACAAACACGGTTACTATCAGAGCGAGATCGCCATCCTGCTCAAACGTCTCCTGCCTCACGGCAAAGTTGTCGTGGAATGTGCGATCGATACGACCGAGGGGACTTTCGTGGCGGACACGACCTGGGCGTCTCCGGAACGATTCGCCGTGGTTCAGGATGAGTTCAGTTGCTCGATCGCGCCGGAAATCTGTGCCGAGGTCTGGTCCTCATCCAACACAACGGAGGAGATCGAAATGAAACGCCGCTTGTATCTCGACAAAGGCGCATTGGAGTTCTGGTATTGCGATGAAAAAGGCAAAATGACCTTCTTCGACTGCTCCGGCCAGATTTCCCGTTCAAAGCTGTCCCCTGAATTTCCAACCCGAATCCCCGACTGAGCGAAAATCAACGCACCCAAGGCCTGATTCTCCGCACCCGACCGCTGACCGAAACCAGCCTCATCGTCCACTGGCTCACGACGGAATTCGGCCGCATCGCCACCGTCGCCAAAGGCGCGCGACGCGCCAAATCTCCTTTTCGCGGCAAACTCGACCTCTTCTACCTTGGCGACTTCAGCTTCTCGCGCAGTCGCAGCTCGGAGTTGCACACGCTGAGCGAGGTCGTCCTGCGCGAGACGCACAGCGCTTTGCGGGAAGAACTCGCCTGGCTCCAACACGCGAGCTATTGCGCCGCGCTGGTCGAACAAACGACCGAAACTGAAACGCCGCTGCCGACGATTTTTCCGCTGATGACGGGGCTGCTGAACCATTTACCGAAACAACCGCCCCAACCGCAAACCATTTTCGCCTTCGAACTCAAACTGCTGCATGAACTCGGTCTGAAACCGGATTTGGCGAAGAGCAAACTGACCGCAGGCGCGAAGCGAATCGTGAACGCTCTTTCGGCAAACGACTGGCCGTCCGTCTCACGACTCAAGTTAAGCGAGGCGCAAGTGACGGAGTTGCGACAGTTCTTGCACGGATTCCTGATTTTTCATTTGGGAAGGATTCCGAGCGGTAGAATGCGCGCGCTTGCGTCAGCTGCGGAGTAGCGGAAGAGGGTATGATAGCGACGACCAAGCACTCATGGGACCGTTGGATGCGCCAGATTTTCTTTCCCCTCACCCCGTCCCTCTCCCCTGGGGAGAGGGAGAATCCTCCGCCGTCTTCGGGCCATGTCCGCGACGGAGTTTGCCAATCCAGTATGCGCAAAACACGCGCTTGGGGCGGCTGTTCCCTCTCCCTGAGGGAGAGGGTAGGGTGAGGGGAAAGGACGGTTCGGCGGCCACCGACTGTCACCTATCCAAGGGACTCCTCAGTAAGCCCGTTCTTCCAAATCACGCACACATAAACACAATCCGGATGGAAACAGCAACAGCGACACCACGTTAATCAACGCAATGAACGTCATTCCATTTGAGATCACTGCTCGAGATACCGATTTAATTCTTCATGGCCTCCATAGGCTTCTGAGCGCTTTCATTTGTTTCCGGCTCCACCCATTTCCCATGCTCGCGGACCAGATCCACGAGGCGGTCCACGGCCTCGGCTTCGGGGATGTTGAATTTTACTGCCGTCTTGCCGACGTAGAGATTGATCTTGCCGGGCGCGCCGCCGACGTAGCCGAAATCGGCGTCGGCCATTTCTCCGGGTCCATTCACAATGCAGCCCATGATGGCGATCTTCACACCCTTGAGATGCTGCGTCCGTTCTTTGATGCGCGCGGTGACGGTCTGGAGATTGAACAACGTCCGACCGCACGATGGACAGGCGACGTAATCGGTTTTGAAACTGCGACAACCAGCGGCTTGCAGAATGTTATACGCCAGCCGCAGCGACTGCCCCGCGCCCGGCTCGCCGCGAATCAGAATCGCGTCGCCAATGCCGTCCGCGAGCAATGAGCCGATGACAACCGAGGCGCGGAGCAAAGCGATCTTCGGTTCGAGTGGCCAGACGTTCCCCTCACCCGGCTTTGCCACCCTCTCCCCATCGGATGAGGAGAGGGACGGGGTGAGGGGTGACGCTGCTTCAATTCCAAAGTTCAAACAATCCTTGAGCAGAATCGGATTATTTCGGCCGAGCCGCTTCAAGCGGGCGGCCAGCAAACGAAACGCCGCGATCGCAGGCAGTGAGACGCCATCCTTCATAAACCGCTTCCGGCTTCACGTCGTCTTTCGGACGAATCTTCGGCGCGACCTTTTCCCACGTCGCGCGCGTGACGACGACGCGCACGGTTTGTTCGCCGCCGCAGTTCACGCCGTCGGCCAGTTCGATTTCGGGCGTGGACCGCCGCTCGTAATGGAATGGATCGAAAGGAAACGTTAAATCGTTAAAACGTTGAATCGTTACATCGGAGTTCAACGCGCCCGATGTAACCTTGTAACGATTCAACGTTTTAACGGTGAGCGAAGCAATCTGCGCCAGCAAATCATTGCAGACCTCGATTTCGCGCGGCGAATCCTCCGTGAGCGAAACGCGGATGGTGTCCCCCAAGCCGTCGCAGAGCAGCGAGCCGATGCCGATGGCGGATTTAATGCGGCCATCTTCGCCTTCGCCCGCTTCGGTGACACCGAGATGGACCGGGTAATTCCAGCCCGGGCCTTCCTGTTCGAGCCGGGCGACGAGCAATCGGTAGCACTCGATCATCACCTTCGGGTTGCTCGACTTCATCGAGAACTTGAAGTTGTGGAAGGCGTGTTTGCGGCAGATGCGGGCGAACTCCAGCGCGCTTTCGACCATGCCCAGCGGCGTGTCGCCGTACCGGTTCATGATGCGGTCGCTGAGCGAGCCGTGGTTGGTGCCGATGCGGAGCGCGCGCTTCAAACGAATGCACTCGATCACCAACGGCGTAAAAGCGTCTTCGATGCGTTTCAATTCCGCGGCGTACTCCGCGTCCGTGTATTCCTTGACGGCGAACTTCTTTTTATCGGCATAATTGCCGGGATTGATGCGGACGACCTCGACCCACTTGACGGCTTCCAGCGCGGCTTCCGGTTTGAAATGAATGTCGGCGACAATCGGCACGTTGCAACCACCCGCGCGCAGTTCAGCGACGATGTTCTTCAGGTTGGCCGCGTCCTTGACCGTCGGCGCGGTGATGCGGACGAGCTGGCAACCGACCTCAAGGAGTTCGAGCGTTTGCTTCACGCACGCGGCAGTGTCCATCG
>QHPA01000388.1 GCA_003218935.1 Verrucomicrobiota bacterium | reverse complement strand
CGTATATGAGTCCGGAGCAGGCGGAGATGACCAGCCTGGACATTGATACGCGCACCGACATCTACAGCCTGGGGGTCCTGCTTTATGAACTGCTGACGGGCCGGACTCCTTTCGATCCCAGCGAGCTGATCCAATCCGGCCTGGATGAAATGCGGCGGACGATTCGTGAGCGGGAGCCAGGCCGGCCTTCGACGCGCCTGAGCACGATGGCGGAGGGCGAACTAACGACGGTGGCCAAACATCGGCACACGGAAGCGCCCAGGCTGATTCACCTGGTGCGCGGCGACCTGGACTGGATCGTGATGAAGTGTCTGGAAAAGGATCGCGCGCGCCGATACGAAACAGCCAACGGTTTGGCCTCCGACATTCAGCGGCACCTCAATAACGAGCCTGTGGTCGCGCGGCCGCCGAGCACGCTTTACCGGATCGAGAAACTGGCTCGGCGGAACCGGTTCGCCTTCACCGCAGCGGCGCTCGTGGCGCTGGCGCTGGTTTTGGGCATCGTGGCCAGCACCTGGCAGGCCATTCGCGCCACGCGCTTCCGTCAGCAAGCGCAGGGCGAGGCCCAGCGCGCGGAGGCCGAGGCGCTGGCCAATCGGCAAAACCTCTACGCCGCAGACATGAACCTGGCCAATCACGCCCTGGAAAATTACAATCTCCCGCGCGTGCGCGAATTGATCGAGAAGCATCGGCCGCCAGCAGGAAAATCTTCAAACTCTCCGCTTCGCTCGGACCTGCGCGGCTGGGAATGGCGCTATCTGGCCGGCCAATGCCGCAGCGACGAGCTCGCCACACTCGCCCGCTTCGGCTCATGCGTGTTTACCGTTTCCATTTCCCGCGACGGCCATTGGCTGGCTGCGGCGTGCGGTGATGGCACCGTCGGCCTTTGGGATTTGCGCACGAGGCGGCAATTGCCGTCCTTCGAAACCTATCGCGGTCCTGCGTCATTCTTCGAAGGCGAAGATCGCAGCCACGCGGCAGCCTTTTCTCCTGACTGCCGGACGCTGGCCGCCGGTGGGATAAATAAGGATATTTTCCTTTGGGATGTTGTTGAGCACAGAACGGTCGCGATATTAACCGGCCACCAGGGCACCGTCGGTCACCTTGCGTTTTCACCC
>QHPA01000387.1 GCA_003218935.1 Verrucomicrobiota bacterium | reverse complement strand
GCCATAGTCTCGGCACCAGCGGGCAAGCGGGTCGGCGGAACGCAATGTCTTTGGTGAACCTGGCCTGGGCGCGCGAGTTCTTCTGGGACGGGCGGGCAAAATCGCTTCGCGAACAAGTGCTGCTCCCCATCCAGGATGCGCATGAGATGAATGAAACTCTGCAGGGTGCGCTGGCAAAACTCGAGGCTGACCGCCAATACCCCGCGCACTTCAAAGCCGCCTTCGGCACGGCCGGCATCACGACAAACCGCATGGCTCTCGCGCTGGAGCAATTCCTTCTCACCCTGCTCTCGCAGGAGTCTAAGTTTGACCGGGCGGCACGCAAGCTGGCTCAGTTAACTCCCCAGGAACAGCAGGGACTCCAGTTGTTCATCACCGAGTACGATCCCGCGCGCGGCCTTCGTGGCGCGGATTGTTTTCACTGCCACGGCGGGAACCTGTTCAGCAACCACCAGTTCATGAACAATGGACTGGAGGAACGCAACGGCGATCTGGGGCGGATGGAGGTGACCGGGATGGAAACGGACCGGGCCAAATTCAAAGTGCCGACCTTGCGGAACGTGGCGTTGACGGCGCCGTATATGCATGACGGACGGTTCGCCACGCTCGAAGAAGTGGTGGAGCATTACGACGGCAAGCTGCACCGGTCCCGAACTCTCGATCCGAACCTGGCCAAGCATCCGGAATCGGGTCTTGGATTGAGTGCGGACGACAAAGCGGCTCTCGTCGCCTTTCTCAAGACTCTCACAGACGAACAGTTGGTTACCACCGTCAACCCGGTTCATCAATTCTCCCAAACCCAATAAACCTATGCGTACTCGACATCTCAAAACCACTCCGGTCGCGGTCGCCGTCTTGAGCGGCATGGTTCTGCTAACAGGTCTGCCGCCCGTCGCACGCGCTGACCTCGACCCTCATGTGCAGGCAGACACCTTCGCGGCGGAAGCGGCGGCACTTCTCCCGGCGGCCCCCCGGCGGATCACCAAGGCCGCCGCACCGGTGGACCGGATCACGCTCGGCGATTGGAGCGCCGTGATCGCGTGGACTCCGCACATTCCGGTTTCCGCGGCGGCATTGCCCGATGGTCGGGTGCTGACCTTCGCATCCAACCAGCGCACGACTTTCCCTGCCGGCCCGGAGTTTACGTATGCGGCCACCTGGAATCCGGCGACCGGCCAGTTTGTCGAATACAATAACCCCTCTCACGATATGTTCTGCGGCGCGCTGGTCACGTTGCCCGATGGGCGTGTCCTGGTGAACGGGGGGCGGAGCACCACCGTGCGCTCGAGCCTGTTCGATTGGAGAAACAACACCTGGACGAGGACGCCGGACATGAACGATCCGCGCTGGTACAATACCAGTGTCGCTCTGCCCAGCGGCCGGGTTTGGACGGTGAGCGGCAGCGGCGGTTCGGGCACCGCGGAACGCTGGGATGCAGCGAGCGGATGGAGCCGGCTGACCGGCATAAACTGGAATCTGGTCACCAGCGAGCCCGGCTACATCAACATCTGGCATCCGTTCCTCTTGCTGGCGCCGGATGGCCGGCTCATTCATTTCGGTCCGACGGACACGATGCACTGGGTGGTACCGGACGGCAGCGGGGCCATGAGCAACACCGGCACCACCGTTCCCGGAAGCCACTATCCCAAGGAAGGGTCCTGGGTGATGTACGACGAAGGCAGGATCCTGGTGGCAGGTGGCGGAGCCAATACCACCGCCAATCCCAATGACACCACCACGGGCACCAGCAGTACCCTCGCCTACACTGTCGATGTGCGCAGCGGCACGTCGGTCGTGACGCCGGCGGCTTCGATGGCTTTCGCGCGGCAATTCGCCAATGCGGTCGTATTACCCAACGGCCAGGTCATGGTGATCGGTGGAAACACTTCCGGGCTCAAATTCAACGACACCGGTTCCATTTTCACTCCGGAAATCTGGAACCCGGCGACCGGCCAGTGGCGAGCCGCCGCTGATGCGTCGGTTCCGCGCAATTACCATTCGCTCGCGTTGCTGTTGCCGGATGGCCGAATCCTTTCCGCCGGCGGCGGTTTGGGCGGAAACTCCGCTGACCATCGTGATGCTCAACTTTTCACTCCTCCAAATTTGTTCAATCCCGACGGGAGCCTTGCGGCCAGGCCGGTGCTGAACACGGCGCCGCCATCGATTGGCGTGGGAACCAGATTCATCGTTGCCGGCACTCCTGGCTTGCGGAAGTTTGCCTTTATCAAGATGTCGGCCATCACCCACTGTGTGAACACCGACTTGCGTTACCTGTCCCTCCCGTTCACCGAAACCTCCCCTGGCAACTATCAAATTACGGCTCATCCCAGCCTGAACGTAATGACGCCGGGGTACTGGATGCTGTTCGGCCTTGACGCGGCGGGGGTCCATTCCGTCGCAAAGATCGTGTTGGTGGACGCGACCAGTTCCGTGAGCGTCGTGGCTCCAGGCAATCAGGCATCGTATGTCGGCCAGTCTGTCTCCCTGCAGATGATCGGCAGCGGACCAACGGGCAGCGTCCTTACGTGGTCTGCCACCGGCTTGCCGGCGGGACTTTCCATCGACGGAGCCACCGGACGAATCACCGGCACTCCGACGACGACGGGCACTTCTTCAGTGCGAGTCACCTTGAGCAACGGCAACGGCTCGGATTTCAAAGATTTTACCTGGACCATCCAACCGCAGACATTCAGTCAAAACTTCGCGAACTTCACCGGCGCCGGCGGTCTGACATTGAACGGCAACGCCGCGATCACGGG
>QHPA01000495.1 GCA_003218935.1 Verrucomicrobiota bacterium | reverse complement strand
GGGCGGCAACGCCCCAGCCCAGCGGCCACAGAAGGACGCCCGCCAGATTCAGCAAGTAGCCGCTGCCCACCGAGCGCAGGGGTCGAATGGCCATGAACCCTATGAGGAGCGGCGACAGCGCGTAACCGGAAAACAGGATGAATTTCTGGATGATGTAGGCCCAAAACAGGAGGAGCGACGCGAACTGGCCAATCAACCACAGGACGCCGGAGATAAGAGTTTCAACGGTGAAGCCCGTAATATCTCCGAGAATGTCCCACCACGAACGGTCGGCGCCGGTATCGCGCTTGACGGCGAGGAGTTGATTGTATTGGTCCTGAACGTGTGATGGGTCAAGGCCGAGGCCGTCCAGGATGGAGTTTTGCAGAATCTGCTGCACCTGGTTGCCCCATTGGGGCAGCATCACCAGCAGCGCGGTGAGCACGAACAGGCGCACCAGGTGCAGGATAAGCGTTTTCCCTCTGAACCCGTGTTGGACAAACAGAATCGTCCCGACGATGAACAGCATGGATTTCGTAGTCCGTGTTGTTGAGGGCGGATGAAAGACCAATGAGAACGCCGGACAGCTTCTGAACTTGCGCGTCGGTCGTGGCGTTCCTGAGCGCGTCGGTCGTCGCGGCGATCTGTCCTTTCAACGCGATGCGGCGGGCCGTCGCATCAGTGGACACGGACAGGAAATTGTCGGTGGTCTTTTGCACGGCGGCCACGGGCAGATAGGGCGCTTCAAGCCGCGTCACCGTTGCTCCATTGGGCGTCTTGAACGTCGTTCCGACCCTCTGGAACAAGCCGCCTGCGTTGTAGCGCATGGCTTCGGCGCCGTTGACGGCGTTTTCGAGCGTTGTAAGGGTTTGGCCGAGTTCGGTTTTACGGAGGTCGTCGGTCAAGGGCTTGGCGGTCGAAAGCAGGACCGCTTTTGGATCCCCGAACAGGTTTTCGTAGTGTTTGAACTCGCCGAGCTGGTCGGTGAGGGTTCGGATTTGCTGCACCTGGTTGTTGATCATCTCGATGTATTTCGCGATGTTCTGCGCTTCGTCGAGAATCTGCTGAGTGTGGACGGCGGGGTCGTAAACAACCCACTGCGCGCGAGCCGATGTCGCGACGCCGAGGGTCACGAGCGTGAGTGCGATGAGCTTTTTCATGGTGTCTGTTTATTGCGTTCTATTTGTTTCAGCGGCGACACGCCGCCGATTACGGGAGACGATTTACCACGAGAGAAAGGCGCGAAGGTCGGGTAAGGGAGCGGCGTTGCCGCTGCTCCCTCCCCTAAGAACCGGACGTGAAAGTTTCCCTTCATCCGGCTCAAGCCGTTGCAAAGCCCCGCGTGAGCGGAGCCGGTGTTCACGACGGTTTAATCCCGGCTTCATGGCGATGGATTCCGAATTTCTTGAAGAACGCACGTTCCTCAAAATATCCGTGCCAGTCTGGATCGAACGGATTGGCTTCCGCCCGGATTTTAACGTGCCGCCGGATTTTGGTGTTAGTGGCATAAACCAACTTCAACCAAATGGGTTTACCCTCCGGTGTTCGCTCTCCGGTGTCCGCCGCAAACGTCCACTTGCGCGTGCCGATGGTATGGAAGTAACGATCCGCCACCCATCGCCGCGATTTTCCTGGATGCCTGCGTCTGGCCCACAGCCAGAGCCTGCGCCAAATCTCATGGTCCACCCGCTCGAACGCCTTCGCCGCCACGATGTGCCGATGGTAATTCACCCAACCCCGGATGACCGGGTTGAGCAAACGAATCAGCGTTTCCTGACCGGTGGATTTGTTCGCATCGATGATGCCCCGGACTTTCTCCAAGAACGCGTGCGTGTTCTTCTTCGACGGTTTGATGAGCAGTGTGCCGCCGAATTTGCGCAGATGTTGTCCGAGGAAGTCGAACCCTTGGTCAATATGTGTGATGCAGGTCTTCTCAGGTGAGAGCTGCAAGCCCCGTTCGCAAAGGAACTGCTCAACGAGGGGGCGGACTTCGTTTCCCAGCACGTCCCTGGTCGCGCCGGTGATGATGAAGTCATCCGCATATCGAATGAGGTTGATTTTGGGATTGATGGTTGTCCCCGCGACCTGCTTCCGATAGAAGGTTTGGTCGAGGAGATTTTCCAGTCCATCCAAAACCATGTTCGCCAGGGCGGGCGAGATGATGCCGCCTTGCGGCGTGCCCGCCTCGGTGGGGAAGAGGATTCGA
>QHPA01000003.1 GCA_003218935.1 Verrucomicrobiota bacterium | reverse complement strand
GCGCAGAGTGGACTGATTTTGGACGGAGACCAGGGTGAGGTAGCTGGATAACATCACGCCGACGATGAGCGTGACGAGCATGGTAGCCAGCAGAACGTTGCCTTGCGGTTGTTTGTTGATTTTGATTTTCATAGTTCTTAGGGGTTAGGAGGTTAAATGAAATGACTCAGGGTTTGCGCATGACCACCTTGGCGGACTGCACGCTTTCAGTATTGGCGATGCGGCCGCCCAAAATGCCTCGTTGGCAAACCCAGGTCAACTGAACCAGCTTGCAGTTGGACGGAACTCCGTTGGAGTAAGTATCCCATTGCCCTCCAATCGGGTTGCGCGCGAAAATGCCGAAGTTCAGATACGTGCAGTTCGTCAGCAAGACCGTGCTTCGGACGCCCAAAGTGCGGGTCAAGGTTGTCGCGCCTGAGTCATAAAAGTAGGTGAGGTCCAGCGTATTAGTGGTCGTCGGATCGGTCGTCTGGAAAACAAGTTGGTTTGTTTGGTAGCTTTTCAGGAAGTCGGCCTGCCGGATGTCCGAGGACATCGTATCGAGCGCGTTGCGGCTTTTATTGTCCAGATCGACATAATTGGCCAGCGCGGCGAAGCTGCGCGCGCTGAACAGGAAGAGGGCCAACACCGCGGCCATCACGATGCTGCCCACGCCGGTGGCGATCAAGGTCTCGACCAGCGTCATGGCCTGGCAACGAGCCTTATTGGGCGTAGATGTAATTGTGCAGTCCATAATGCGAGACCAATGTTCTCATTTCGCGTTTACGTTGTACGTTGCCGGAGGTCCAGTTGACCTGAACCACGACCAGCTTCAGATCACTGGCGTAACTGGTAGTGCTCAGGGGAGCAGGCACGTCGGAAATCGTCATCGTCCCTTGATAGTTGAGGCCTTGATTGGTTTGCCCCGCCGGGTAAAACGAGGCCGTGAAGGTGGGGGGGATAAATCCGTTGTTGGTGATCTGGTCCCAGGTGTAGAGCCGGATGGTTTCCATCTTCTCCTGCAGAATCTGCGTGGCCCGGAGATTCTCACGCGACACCTGCACGATGCCGAAGCCCTGCGTCATGCCCAGATACAGGGCGACAAACTGGACCCCGATGATCGCCGTCGCCACCAACACTTCCATCAGTGTGAAGGCCTTCGACCCGGCTTCCGCTCTTCGTTGACTTGAAATTCTTATTTTCATTTTGAACCTGTCTCGTTCTCAGTCAGGTGTCTTTAGCAACCGGCTTGCCGGGTTAACCCTGAGAAAAAAGTCTGCAAGCTCAGATGAATCACAACATGTTTATACTAAGGATATTAATGCATGTTACTAGAGAAGAATGGTCCCGAAAAGTATTACGGCCCTAGTCACTAGGGCCGAATGGACTTACGAGCCAGAGTGTTGAATCAAAGACGCGCCTGCCCCCGACTGTTGCTTCAAAGGCGGCTCGCCCAGGATGTTGCTCAGCCGTTATTAGCAGGCTTTTCGCTTTAGCCTGGCGTTGGACGAATCTCGTTGGGCTTGTCTTCCACCGCTAAGGCGAGGACTCGTCGCTTCCGTACAGGTAGTGCGCGTGATTCTGTCCTGCGGTGGACAGGGTGTCCTGGTCTATGACTCGTTCCTGGACTCGCCGAGGGTGGCCGAAGGCCGGGAGAGGGATGGCTCATGGAGAGCCTGGACGCCATTTTGGCGCGCATTGAGACCATGAATGGTGGGGCGAGACTCCGTCACTCCGTCGAGCCCTCGAATGGATATAAATTAGGCTCGACGGAGTCTCGCCCCACCTGGTTTAAGGAAGAAAAAAATCAGCGCAGGTTTTTGCCTGCGCTGATCAGAGACGATTTCGATGTCCCGCCTGGGTCGTTTAGAGTTCGTTCCAGGATGTTATGACGAAATTCCGATTCGGCCCGAAACGTTTGAGCGCTTCGTCATAATGGATGTTGAAATGGCCGTTCATCGACAGGTTGCCGACCACGAAACAACCAACGAAGTCATAGGTGTTATTGCCGCCACCAGCGAGGCTCAAGTTGGCTTGCGGCGCATACATGGTTCCAGTGAAAGTAGCGTTGCCGCTGTACGTAATGGTCGTGACGCTCGGCAGTCCATAATACTGGAAGTTCCACGAATGCCCTCCGCTGCTGCCGGCCCCGGTGCCCATGTTCGCGGATTGTCCCGAGCCGTTCTTGGTGCCGTTGTAAATCTTGATCGTCGCATTTGTTCCGAGAACGATTCCCGTCAAATCCGCGTTCCCTGGCACGTATAACACAACGTTGGCGCCCGGGCTGACATAGACGCTTCCGCTTAGTGTGCTGAATTGGTAACGGCCGGTCCCCAATGATGCGTCGCCCGACAAGACCTGACTGTAGGAGGTTCCATTGATTGTCAGTGGGTTGTTAGGAGGACCTGAATACCCGCTCGTAAACGGAACATCCGCATTCCCGAACTGCACGTTCATGTCATCGGAGAAATGGCCGGCTTGTATGCCTTTATTATTTCCATTCACCCAGGCGGCATCGCCCACCGATCCCTGAGGGCCCAAAACGACGCTGCCACCCGGTCCGGTGTGAATGTGGCCTTTAATGTTGGCATTCCCAACATTGAACACATTCGTTAGCCCTGAAACTGTCGCCAAATCACCGTGATCATTCGCCTTGCTGGCGTCGTACAGACCGTTGGTGCTGTACTTCGGATCCATCGAATCGAAGCTGTCAACGTTCACGTTGTTCCCGTTCATGTTAATGAAGCCCAACGAGGTAGGCCCGCCTAACAAGGGGGTGTTCGTGACCGTGACCTGGATGGTTCTGTTGGCGAACGACGGACTCGCGTCGGCCGTTCCCGCTGCCCCCAGGAGCATCCCATAAAACGAAGGGAGCGATGACGGCATCGGGACTGAGGCGCTGCAGGTAATCACAGGTAGCCCGCCAGACAAAGTCCAGCCATTGGCTGACAGGTTCTCGTTGGTGGTGCCGGCGTAGCGAAGTTGGGTGAGGGCTTCCTCGACCCCGGCCTCGGTGACTGGAATCGCGGTGTTCCACGCCAGCGAACGGAACGTGGCTTGACTCTCGAATTTGACCATCGTTAGATAAGTGGCCAGCCCCAGTCCGATGATGGAGATCGCCCCGAGCGTCACCAGTAACACACTGGCTTTGGGTTTGATGTTTGTTTTTAGTTTCATGGATTTTCTAGTTCTTTAATGGAGAGATGATTATTGTTTGCGAATGACGACTTTTGCCGACTGCACGCTTTCGGTATTGTTGAACCTGCCCCTCAGAACGTCCCGCGAGCAGACCCAGGTGAGTTGGATGAGTTTGCAGGTGGCCGGACTGGATGCGGTGTACAAATCGTAGGTGCTTGTTTGCGGGGAGCGCTGGAACATATCGAACTTCAGATAAGTGCAGCCGGTGAGCAGCACTTTCGAGGCGGTTACGCCCGCCTTGGTTTTGGTCCGGGTTACACTCTGGTCTGTGGGAGCGTAGGTATAACTGAGGGTATACGCCGTCCCGTTTGTTTCGGTTCCGGAGAACTCCAATCGATTGGTTGCGTAAGAAGTCAAGGCGTCAACCTGGCGGATTTCCTGGGACATCAGGTCCAACGCCTGGCGGCTCTTGATATCGAGATCGACATAGTTGCCCAGCGCGGCAAAGCTGCGCGCGCTGAAGAGGCTGACGGCCATGACTGCAGTCAGGATCGTGGTGCCGATTCCGGTCGCGATCAGGGTCTCGACCAGCGTCATGCCGCGGCAACGTCTCTTAGTAGATGTAATCGTGAAGTCCATATTGCGAGATGTAGGTATACATGGAGCGCCGGCGTTCAACGTTCCCCGATTGCCAGGTGACCGTCACGGTCACCAGTTGAAGATCGTTGCTATAAGCTTCGGTGAATCCGCTCGGGCCGAGGGTCATGGTTCCGACATAAGCGGTGCCCAATGTATTTTGAGTTCCCTCCGGATAAAAATAGTTCGTAAAACTTTGCGGGATAAAACCGGCAGTATTGATTTGGGGCCACGTATAGAGGCGGACGACCTCCATCTTTTCCTCCAGAATCTGCGTGGCGCGGAGATTCTCGCGCCCGATCTTCACAATCGCGAAGCCCTGGAGCATTCCCAGATACAACGTGACAAACACCACCCCAATGACCGCCACCGCGACCAACACCTCCATCACAGTGTAGGCGTGCCGCGACGCGTCCGTTCTTCGCTCAGTTGACGTTTTTAAATTCATCGGAACCTTTTCAGTTCTGCGCCACACTTTAGCAACCGGATTGCCGAACTGAATTTGAGAACCGCTCCTTGTGCGCTAGTGCCTTCAGAACATGCTTGTTGGAAGGTTGTTAGACCAGGACGAATGCGCGGTGCCGCAGCCGAGAACTATTATGGCCCTAGTTACTAGGGCCAAACGGACTTAGCTCTTGGCATCTTAAATTTGAAAATGACTGCGTGAGATCGGCGCTGACTCAGAGCTTGTCCAAGATGTTGCTCGGGCGCGTGTTAACGGTCTTTTCGCTCATGCCAGCTAGAGAGGATTTCCTGGGTAATCTTGTCTTCAGCACCTACTACAAAGACTCGTCTCCTGTCCGGATACCGAGCCGAGTTTTTTCTTTCGTGGACAGCGTGTCCGCGTCTTTGACACGCTGCACGACTCGCGCGGCGTTCCCGAGGCGTAAAAATAGACTGGTTGAGCTGGGGTGCGCGTGCAGACATCACAGTCCTGGTTGCACGTGCTCCGACTTGGGAGAAGAACAACGGCCAGTGGGCGGCCGAATGCGCTGTGATCTGCTCCCCTCCTTCGAACGGGCTTGGTGGGTTCAGCGCGGCGGAACAGGGCAGTGGCCTATCAAACTCACTCCGGGTGCGTTGTCCTCAGGCGCACGGGGTGGTGGCTTACTTTGATACAAGCTGGTGGGGCGAGCATTCCCGTGAGCCGAAAGGATGGTGTCACTGAACTGCGGACGCTCTTTGGGTTCCCAAGCCGGTTTAGCTCGCGGGATCCTTGCCTACAGTCAGCCAGTCGCCCCGCAGCACGGCGCGAAACGATGGCGTGCAAGGAGGCAGTTTGGTGGGGTCCATAAAATTTTTGTCGAAGGTCCAGTTGCGCACGGGCGCACTGTAATAAATACCACCGCCCTTCCAAAGGCCGGTGGCAATGTGGCTGTAAAACATCACGACCATCGAGCCGTTGTAGGTCAGGGTGTCTCCGCTCCAGTTTTCCAGGAAACGCGCGAAGTTTTCCACGCCGCCGCTGTAGGCGCTGGGGGTGGTCTTCACGATGCCCGCCAGGAACGCGGCGTTGACGGTGGTGCTGGACGCATTGTGGTTGTTGCCCGCGCCGCTGGTGGCGTTCTGGTTGTCCTTCCAGCCGTTGGACAGCACCGTGATGGCGTCGCCAACCAGAGAAGACGGTTTGGTGTGCGTCGTGTCCGAGCCGCTCGAGGTGCCGGCCGAATCCTTGATGTTGAAATCCTTCCAGACGTAAAGGGGGTCCTGAGTGGCGACGGTTAATCCGCCATTCGGGAGTTGCTGGCCATTGATCAGACGAACGCCAGGTTGCGTGCCGGCCGGGACCTTTCGCTGGTCGAGGACGTAAATCGAATTGGGCTCGCGCCCGTAAAGCGCCCACAAATTACCTGCGCCCGTAACGACACTGGAGTCGTCTGCCCAGGTCTTGAGTTTGCTCACGTCGATATCGATGACGTTGACCCCTTTGAGTTCGCGTCCGTTGTAAAACGTGTTGGTGGAACTGGTGACAGTACCGGCCGGCAGGTTAACCCCAGTGGCGCCAAGATTTAATGCACCGCTCGAGACTTGAACAAGCCCATCGGTGACCGTGATCCTGATGTCTGCCTTGTTGTAGTAGCGCTCGCTGGCCAGCGCTGGATCAGTCTCGCCGCCTGCGGGCGTGGGGTTCAGAATCTCGTAAGCGGCAGTGGGATCGTTGCCGTTGGCGATGGGGAGGGTCAACGTGGGGGTCTTGGAATCATGCTCAGCGGTGTACACGATTGTGCCGCCACCGGGGTCCGTCTGCGGATCACCGGGCGCATGTTGGACAAGGATGTTGCCGGATGCAGTGATGTCGCTTTGATAGGTGAGGGTGGCGTCGGGCATTTCATAAATGTTGGCGTTGCTGTGGACCCGGCCCGTGACGGTCATGTTCGGCCCCGGATCAATTTCCAGGTCAACGTTGTAGAAAATGGCAAATTGAAACAACGGGATCGTGGAGGGTTGAATGGTCTGTTGAACGCCTGCGGACAGGTTGAACTGCCCCTGGCTATCGCGGGCGTAGGACACAATCTGATACGTGTCGGCCGTCGCAGAGAGTCCTGCGTACTGCGAGTTCAGCACGGTCCAGTTGGTCCGGCTGCCTGGAACCAACGCGACGTAAGTCTGGTTGTTGCGGCCTTGCCCGTCACTGAAAACGTAAGAACTAAAGTAGCTACCGTCAGCAGCCGTGGGAACCGCGCTGCAGTAAGCCGTGCCTTGACTGTTGTTATAGACGGTGCCTTCACCGTTGAGTTGAAAGTCGTTGTTGATGCGGGCAAGCACCTTTTCGGTCGCCGCCTCCGCGGCGGCGATGGTGCGCCAATACTGGCTGTTTCGAGCGATCGTAAGGGCGGTGTTTTGACTCCAGGAGAGCGCGCTCGCCAGCATCAAAAATGCGATCACGATCAGCGTCATCACCAGAAAGAGGGAAGACCCCTCTTCGGTCTTTCGCGCGCGGGCCAGGATTGTCTTCATAAATGGCTACTGCTAGGTTCGTTTGGATATTTTGGTGGAAAGCTGGTAGAAATCGTAGTAATTGCCGGGTCCGATTTGAATGATTGGATACTGGATCTGATAAAACTGCAGTTTCATAGAGATCACATGATTGGCTGTTTTGAGGGTGTTGGTGTTTCCGAAGGCGTCCTCGGCGGTAAAGATGCCGCTGTTGGTGATGTAACTGGCCACTACCGTTTTGGTGGTGATTCCGTTGAATGCCCGCTGCAACTGGTTGGTGGTTGAGTCCCAGTAGTAGCGAACGAACGTGTTGGTGTTCGTGGTGGCGTAAATCTGAATGGCGCTGCCCTGCTGCGGCGTGTTATCGGCGCATTCGGTGAAGTTGGTAGGGCCGAGACCGCCGTTGCCGATTTTAATAATTTTCGCCGATCGAATTTCCGTGCACAGAAGGTCGATCGCTTTACGCGCGTCGTCGCTGGCGCCCAGCTTCGACTTGGTCAATTCGAACAGCTTCATGCCGTAGAATTGGACCGCGAGCACCCCGACGAGGGTCATGACCATGATCGTCATGGCAATCATCACCTCCACCAGCGTGAAGGCGGATGGCCGGGTTTTTTGGCTCCGGTTGAAGCCCGAAAGGTTGAATGGTGTCAGGTTCATCGGTCAGGAGCGCGATAAGTGACAATGGTGTTCGTATAGGCACGTTGTCTGAAGGACCAAACGCAATCGACTCGAATCATTTTCAGCGGGTACCCGACGACGGGTTTAAGATCGGTGATCGTGGTGAAGTTGGTGGCGTAGGCGATGTTGGTGCCCGAGATGGGCATATCGAGACGGTTCGTGGGCACCGTCGGAAAATTAGCCGGAACCAATTCATCTACGACTGGGTAATCGCGCGGCCGCCATAGCGCCGCCCTGGCTTGTTCCAGGCGCTGAGTGGCCAGAGCCTGGGCGGCCAGCGAGAAGCCCGAGCACTCCGCCTGTCGGGTGGCAAAGATGTACCCTGCAACCACCCCGGCCATTGACATAACGGTGATGGACATGGCGACGGCAACTTCGGCGAGCGTGAACGCCCGCTGCGACCGAAGGCAGCCTCGTCTCAGCGGGCCCGTGCTCAGTTGGCTTACAGTTGTTACTTTCATTTGAATCTTGTCTCGTTCTATGGCTGTCTCTGCCTAATTCTCAGTCGAAGTTTAGCAACCCGCCTGCCTAGTCCGACTTGAGAAAAAGTGCCTCCTCACGGTCGAATACCACACACTTTATCACAGGCACGTTAAGCCAGAAAAGAGGAATCAAAGGTTGCGCAAAAGGATTATGGCACTAGTCACTAGGGCCGAATGGACTCACTTGCTCGAATGTTGAACAAAATAGGCGGCCGCTTGAGAGCGGCGGGTGAGCTGAAGTTTGTCCAGTGTGTTGCTCAGGTAGTTCTTGACGGTCTTGTCGCTTAAGCCGAGTACCGCGCCGATTTCCTTGTTGGTCTTGCCTTCCGCGACCAAAGCCAGGACACGCCGTTCCTGTGGCGAAAGTGAATCCAGTTTGGTGGTGGAGGGAGTGTCCGGGTTCTTGACGTGTTCCAACACACGCCGGGTCACAGCCGGATCGAGGATCGATTGGCCGGCAGCGACGTTTCTGACGGCGCGAACCAGATTTTCCTCGTCAATTTCTTTGAGCAAATAACCGTCGCCGCCGGCGTCGATGGATTCCAAAACGATTTCTTCGTCGGCAAAAGACGTGAGAAACAGGACGCGCGTCTCAAGCTGCGATTTGCGGATCTGCCGGCACGCCTCGAATCCGTTGCCGTCGGGCAGCCGGACGTCCATCAACACAACGTCCGGCTGCAAGCGCGCCGTTTCCTCCACCGCCGCCGCCATGGTGCCCGCTTCGCCCACAACTTCGATACCCGCGTGGCGGCTCAACAACGTGTGCAGTCCAAGGCGGACCACTTTGTGGTCGTCCACAATCAGCAACCGGATCGGTCTGGATTCAGGCTGGCTCATAAAACGGGTGGGCGGGGATTTCGACAAAAACAAGTGTGCCTTTGCCCGGCGTGGAGACAACTTCACTGCGCGCGCCGATCTCGTCCGCCCGCGCGGCGATGTTCCGCAGCCCGTGGCCGCGGTTTGCCGGGACCTGTTCTTCAAAACCCACTCCATTGTCCTGGACTTCCAGCCGCACGCGCCCGTTCTGCCTTTTCAATGAAACGACTGTGCGTTGCGCCCGGGCATGCCGCAGACTGTTGCTCATGGCTTCGCGCGCGATCTGAAGCAGGTGAGTCGCCTCCCGCGCATCCAACTGGTCGGTCGCCTGCGGGTCGACGTCGAAGGAAAACTGTGCGGCGTGCGACTGGCTCATGGCTGCCACGAGTGATTGCAATGCTGTTTTGAATTCACGCCCTTGCAATGCTTGCGGTTCCAGCCCGACAATGAAATTTCTCACGTCGCGAATGATCGCGTTCAAATCCGCGACGGCCTTGGTCAGCTGTGCCTCCGCGCGGCACGCGTCCTGTTTCATCAGATTGCGGCATTCCTGCAAGGCCAGGCCGACTGCGTAGATGGACTGAATGATTCCGTCGTGCAAATCCCGCCCCAGTTGCACGCGCTCATCCAGCGAGCGGCGCAGGCGGTGTTCGCTCTCCTGCAACGCCTCCTCCGCCTGTTTGCGCTTGGTGATGTCCCACGCGATTCCCTGCGCGTGGTGCGGTCCGCCGGACAATTGCTGCACGCGCAAATTCACCCGCAGCATCACCCGGCGCCCGTCTTTGGCCCGCGTTTCCACTTCGCAATGCGCGTTGGGCGCGCTGGCTTTGAGCTGCTGTAAAATTGCGCGAAACGAATCGTGATGAGCGGGCGCGACCAGTTGCGCGAAGTTCAGCTTCACCGCCTCGTGGCGAGGGTAGCCGAGGATTTGTTCGCCGGCGGCGTTGAGCGAGGTCAGATTGCCCTCGAGGTCGAGCGTGAAGATGATGTCGTGCGCGTTTTCGAACAAATCGCGGTAATGCTCCTCCAGGGCCGCCTCGCGCCGGCGAATCGTTTCCGTCTGCCGCCGCACGTTCCGCCGGATGATCCCCACCCAGATGATCCCGACCAACACAAATGCCACCAGGAGGAACAGCGCCCAGAATAATTCCGTGAGTTGCATCACCGGAGGCTGATTGGGGGTCGCCTGCGCCCTGACGGGCAAGGAAGAAGACAGGACAGATATCGCCAAACAACCCACTGTTCGGCCGCTTCGCGACAAAAATCGACCCAATCCGAACGGCGATGATGCTGCAGTTTGACTTCCGGCTCTGTGTTGGCCGCGGCTTTTCACGTTGCGGTCACAAACGTTTCGCCAGCTCCACCTGGCTGGCCGCTAAAATCTCTTTGTGGAGCGAGTTCCCATGTGAATCCATCGTCACCACAGCCGGGAAATGCTCCACTTCGAGTTCCCAAATCGCTTCCGGCGAGCCGAATTTTTCAAGGAAATAAACGTTGCGAACCTTTTTGACGCACTCGGCCAGCACCTGCGCTGCGCCGCCGACCGCGTGGAAATAGACGCAGCCAAATTCCTGGCAGGCCGCCAGCGTTTTGTCACCCATCCCGCCTTTTCCAATCACGCCGCGAATCCCGAATTGCTTGATGATTTCGGCCTGATACGGCTCTTCGCGCGTCGAAGTGGTTGGCCCGGCCGCCGTGACCTTCCAATTTCCCTGTTCATCCTTCAACACCACCGGACCGCAGTGATAAAGAATGCCGTCGCGCAGATTCACCCCCGGCGGCAACCGGCCGCCTTCGTGCAAATACTTGTGCACCGCATCGCGGCCGGTGAACACCACGCCGGAAATGAAGACTTCATCGCCGACTTTCAGCGCGCGGATTTTTTCCTCGGTGAAAGGGAAGGAAAGGTCGATCATATTCAGCCTCGGTAAATTTCTCGGCGATGGCCGATTGCCACCAGGTAAATCTCTCCCCGGTTGACGTCAAAACGGTAAATCACGCGCAGCCGGTACCTGTCCGATCCGGCCATGCGAAAGTGCGGGAAAGTTGCGAGTCGTGAGCCCATTGCATCAATCTTTCTCTGCACCAAGGCCTGCAGGCGCGGAGGCAAGTCGAAGAAATCGGAATCGAATTCGCGTGAAGCAATCTGCGTCGCCGCGCCCGTTCATGCGCCGGCTTCAGGGTTTGTGAACCCGCACGAGGCCTTCACGAATATTCTGCTCGCCGCGTTCGATTTTGGCTTTGAATTCGTCTGTTAACTCTAATTTGTCTTCGAGCATGTGATCCAGCCAGTCCCGCAGGGCTTCCTGTTCGGCCCTGGTCAACTGTTTCTCTTCCTGCTGAATCTTTTCCAATGTCTGCATGGTCAAATTAAACCCCCGTTTACGCTATTTGGCAACAATGCTCGTGTCCGGTGAACACGGCGCCGGAAATGAAAATCTCGTCGCCGATCTTGAGGGAGCGGATTTTCGATTCGGTGAATGGGAATTTGAAAGAAATCATAAAGCCGCTTGCTTTTTCGCGCCTTAAATCATCAACAAGAGTGTTTTCATTTGCCGCCGCCAAACATTGTTCCGCATTCAATGTTTTCAATACAGCCACTTCACAATCTTCCCACCCGCATCCAGCGCCACTCCCTGTCTTCGATACGCCCAGCACATATAACTGACGCTCACGAAAAACGACGCCGGCAAGCGGTTGACTGCGCAGATTTTCACACCGAGCAGGGTCGTCTTGCCGCCGAAGCCCATCGGGCCGATGCCCAGTTCGTTGGCGGTTTTCAAAATGTCCTGTTCGAGCGCGTCAAGTTCGGGCGCCGGATTGCGGTCGGGAATCAATCGCAGAAATTGTCGCTTGGAAAATTCGTAGCCGGTCGCCCGGTCGCCGCCGATGCACACGCCGAGGATGCCCGGCCCGCAACCTTTGCCCTGCGCCTGCAACACCGCGTCGAGAATCACTTTCCGGCAGCCGCCGAGGTCGCGGTTCGCGTTCAATTTTTCATTCGGCAACGAGTATTGTGCGCCGACGTTTTCGCAGCCACCGCCTTTGAGCACGAGCCGCACGCTGATTTCTTCCGGGCGATGCTGGTGGAAATGGAATGTGGGAGAGCCAGGGCCGACGTTGGTGCCGTCGTTGACGCCCGTCAGCGAGTCCACTGAATTCTGTCGCAGATAGCCTTTCTTCGTCGCCTTTTTGACCGCCAGGCAACCGGCATCCTCGAACGCAATCTGGTCCATGCCGACCGGGCCATCGACATAAAACAAGATGCTCCCGGTGTCCTGACAGATCGGCTGCGACTTCTGTTTCGCCAGCGCGATGTTACGCTCGATGATCTTCATCGCGGACTCGGCGATGGTGCCTTTCTTCTCCCTTTCCAGCGAATCGAGGATGGCTTTCTGCACGTCATCAGGGATTTCAGCGGACGTGCGGCGGATCAATTCAATCAGGGAATCCTGGAGCGCGTTCATACGCGTCAACCGTAAGGTTTGCCGCTGCGGGTGTCAACGGGGGCGCAGCAGGGGCAGCGTCCGGACCTGAATTTGGTGGATGCTCCGCTGCCGCGGCGCACAGCGGTGCAGCAGCACCGCCCCCACCAGGTCAGGACGCTACCGCGGCGCAGGCGGGTGTGACAGCCGTCCGAACCTCCGATCTCCGACCGGGCGCGAAGGCGAATTTCCGCCGCCGCCCGCGCCGGCTCGGAGAGCGGCGCGCGGGCGCAACTCGACACCACCACCAAGCTGATGTGACGCAGGTATTCCCCTCTCCCGGCCTGAAGGCCACCCTCTCCCCATCGGATGGGGAGAGGGGCAGGGTGAGGGGCCTTTGGAATTTTGCAGACCGGACTCGATAGGGTGGTAGTGCCAGGTCGCCCGCGGCGCGCCCCTGCACTTTTCCATCGCCAGTGACGCCGAAATCCGTTACATCTGGCATTGCTATGAGTGAACGGACTGCGCCCAAACTTCCCAAATGGCCATTTTTTCTCGGGGACGTGCTGCTCGTGACGCTCGCCTATTTGATCCTGGGGGCTGCTTATGCGCATGGCAAATGGCCGATGAACACCTGGCAAAATCTTTGGTGCGTGCTCAGCCTGAGCCTCGGTTGTGTGCTTGGCGTGCTGCCGTTCCTGCTCGAATACCGCGCCGCGATGAAACTGACCGAAGCCGACCGGCTCACGAACGCGGTTCTGCAAATTGAGAACCTCGAAATCATCGGCCGCCAGATCACCAACGCCACTGCCAACTGGCAAACCGCTCACGAACATTCGATCCAGGCCGTCGAAACCGCCCGCGAAATTGCCGAAGGCATCACTGCCGAAGCGCGGGCGTTCAGCGAGTTTCTCCAGAAAGCCACATTTACGCGCTTTATCAGGCAGCGGTTCGCTCCGGCCAGTCCAACCTCGTCGAACAACTCGGCCTGTTCCAGGACTCGTGCCGGGATGTCGCCCGGCGCGTTGGATTGGTCCCGTTCACCGCGATACCCGGCGAGTCTTACGATTCCAAACTGCATCAACTGGCCGACTCCGGCGCTGTGCCTGCGGCCGAAGCGCGGGTCGCCGAGACCGTTGCCAACGGCTACAGCTTCCAGGGCCAGCTCGTCCGTCCCGCACTCGTCACCTTGCAGCCAGGTGAATCGCCTGAGCCATCCGCTCCCGATGCCTTCGCGGCTGGTGACGAAAACCGGACGCAGTCTTCGACCGCGGAAGAAAATTCATCGCCGAACCAGCCAGGGACGGAAACGGAAGGCGAAGTTTCGGCAACGCCGCCGGAGGAAGCCGCGGAGACCCCGACCGGGAACGCCGAATCCGCGCAGGAGTTCGCCCATCAGGAATCGCCGGATTCCGATGAGGAACAATTTCGATCCTGAGCAGTCGCGCTTCGTTGTTGCCGGGAGCGGACGTCATCGCACCGGCCTGGTTTGTCCTGGCGACAGGAAGTGCAACCAGGATTCTGTTACGTTCCGTCGGTAGATGCGGCTTAGCGCCAGGCCGTAGAGTTTCACTTGCGGCCTGTAGAAGTCTGCTTTTTCCTCCAACTCACCCTCGCGCAGCTGATCCGTTTTGAAGTCCACCAGCCAGATTTCTTTCGGCAAAATGACCGCCAGGTCCACCACACCCTGCACGACCACAAACTCATCGTCCGGCAAACCTTCGTTCACCGGAAGCTTGAGCAACAACAAATCCGCCGGCGACATCCTCGCCGTAAATGGCAGTTCGCGGTGAACATTCCGAGCTGGTTGCGCGCGAATTCTGCGCCCCAGTTCTGATTGCCAGAACGCCAGCAACGCCTCGAAGTCCAGCGCGGCCATTTCATCGTCCGACAACACCCTGGTTTGTCGCAGCCGGTCCGCGTCGCTTTTCAAGTCCCGCAAGCTGGCGACCCGATCCAAGCGAACCCTCTGCAAAAGCAGATGATGCGCCGTGCCGATTTCAGCAGCCGAGAGTTGTTTTCCGGCTTCACGCGAATGCAAATGAACTCGAGGCTCGAGGCGCAAGGTTGGAAACAGAGGACGCGCTTCGTCATCGGCTTCGTCGCGCAAGCGCCGTCGCAACGCGGACACCGAAGTCTTTGCCGGCTCAGTCGTAGCGGCAATAAACGGGTTGCGCCATCCCAATCTCCGGCGCAGTGCCGCGAGCTTTTCTTGTTCTTCAGAGTGACTCGCGTCCGCGTGAGCGAGTTCCCCGCCCGGAGACGGGTTGGCGGTGGGTTTTTCGGCCGAATCAGCGGGCGGGGGTTGGATCTGCCCCACCCATCGCGTTTCGCTCTTGTCGTAAACCGTCCATGCCAGCAGAGCGGTTTGACCGCTCGCGGTCCAATCGGAATGGCCGGTCGCCGACGGCAGCCAGCGACCGATCCAGTCGAGGTAACTGTTCGCCGCGGCAATCTGGTGTGCCTGCCAGTGCGTGGTCGCCTCGGCCGGCCAATTTTCGACTTTTTTGCGCGGCGCTGTTCCGGCCAGAATCAACCGATCGCGCGCCCGCGTCATCGCCACGTAGAGCAGCCGCAGCTCCTCGCCCAACGCTTCCAGGCGCTGCCGCCGTTTCGCCAGCCAGCAGGGCAGGCTTGGATACCGCCGGCCTGTGTGCGGCGGCTTCACCAGCGGACAAAGACCATAGTGTTCGTCCAAAATGACGCCGGTTTTCAGGTCGTCGAAGTTGAAGCGTTTGCCAAGGTCCGCGAGCGCCACAATCGGAAACTCCAGTCCCTTGCTCTGATGAATGCTCATCAACTGGACGGTGTTCTCCGTCCGGGCGAGCGCCGGCTCGGTCTCTGCTTCCGCGTCGCGCTGCGCTTCCACGAACTTCAGGAAGCGAAACAATCCCTGTCGTTGGAACTGGTCGAACTGTCTGGTCAGCGCCAGCAAGCGCCGCACATTCGCGCACCGCTGCTCACCGCGACGCTGCGTGAGCAACCAGGCTTCGTAACACGTTTCGTCGAGCGCCGCTTCGAGGCATTGCGAGAGCGATCCCTGCCGCGCGATCTGCCTCCATGCTGCGAACGATTTCGAAAACGCGTCCACTTTCGGCCAGGCCGACCCGGCCCGCGCGATTATCTCCGCGTGAGAGAACTGCGATTTGAATTTTGCCACCTCGCGATGAAACCGAGCCAGCGCCGTCCAAAAATAACCGCCCCGCTGCGCCAGTCGAATCGTGGCCAGTTCATCCGGCGTCAGGCCGACCAGCGGCGAGCGCAACACAGCGAGCAACGGCGCGTCCTGCAACGGATTGTCCAACAGCGTGAGCAAGCTGAGCAGGTCGATGATCTCCTGGCTTTCGTAAAACCCGCCGCGCGCCACCACCAGCGGCACGCCGAGGGATTCGAACACTTTGGCGTAACTCTCCGCCTTGTTCCGCGGCGAACGCAGCAGGATCACCATGTCCCGCCAATCAGCCGGGTCCAATTTCCCGTGCTTCCAAACACGATGCTGTTCCGTGCGCAAGTGGCGAAGTCGCAGCGCCACGAGCCGCGCCTCCATTTCCGTGTTGGAAAGATCGGCCAGGTCGTCGGCGTCAGGGGCTTCTTCGTCGTTGCCGTTCTCCGGGTTGTTGCCTGTCAAATGCAGATGCAGTTCCACTCGCGGTCGCGGATCGACTGCCGCGGACAACGCCGCGCGTTCGTTCGGGGCGCCGAAGCTCAACCGCGCGCCGTCCTCATAAGTCACGCCGCCGACCTCGCGCCGCATCAGCCCGGTGAACAGGTGGTTCACGAAATTCAAAATCGACTCATGACTGCGGAAATTGTCGGTCAGTGGAACGACCTGGCCACTCTCTCCGGGACCCGCCCCTGATCTCTTCCAGGGATTGGGGCTTCCGTCCGGGCGCTCTGGCGCGGTTCCCCGGCCGGGAGTGGTCAAGGACGGGTTGATTGTAGCTTCCAGGACTTCCGCCTGGTTACCTTTCCAGCTTTCGGCATACCGCTGGAAGATATTTGGATTCGCGAGCCGGAACCGATAAATGCTCTGCTTCACGTCGCCAACAAGAAAACGGTTCGCCTCCGCGCCTTCGCGGCCCAGCGCGCGCAAAATCGAGTCCTGCGCCTCGTTGATGTCCTGGTATTCGTCCACGAACACCAGGTGCAGTTTTTCGCGCCACCGTTGCGCGATGGGGGTTGGACGTTTTGCCTGTCGATCCCGGAGCAGTTGCAGCGCGAACTGTTCGAGGTCGTGGAAATCGACCGCGCCTCTGTCCCGCTTGGCGGCCGCAAACTCCTGGCTGAACTCCTGCGCGAGCCGCAGCAACGCGGTCATTTGTGGACGGACCCAGTTCCAGTCCTCGGTCAGCGGATCGGTTTCCCCTTCCACCCTGGCCAGCGCGTGCAGGAACCCGGCATCGTCGAACAGCTTTTCCATAGGCTTCCGATGCGCAGTTTTCTTCTGGTTCGGCCAATGTTCCTCGTTGTCACGTTCAAGGAGCGCGGCCAGGGCCGCGGCGATTTGTTCCCGCGAAGGGTTGGCAGGCGTCCTGCGCAGAATCCGGGCGCACTCGTGCGCGTTCGTGTTTTCCTCCGGCTGCGCTTCGAGCATCGGGGCGCATACGCGTCGCCAATCCTCAAAGCCTTCGCGAAGCCAGGTCGCCCAGGGTTGCGGCTGAGATTGCTCCAGGGCCGAGAACTCCTTTTCAAACCAGCCCGTCGGATCGCTCAGCGTCTGTGTGTATTCGTGCACGCGCAAGACGAGGTCGCGAATCGGCTGGTCCCAGCCGCGGCCATGCTCCTGGATGAGCTGCTGCACGGCCTCGCTGAGCGCGTCGTCACCGGCGTAATGCTTTTGCAAGAGCGCCTGGAGCGTTTCGCGCGCCACCAGCCGCGCTTGTTCGGCGGAGAGCACCGTAAGTTCGGGGTCGAGGCCCAGCTCGTAAAAGTGTTCGCGCGTCAGTTGGAGGCAGAAGCTGTGCAGCGTGGAAATGCGCGCGGTTTCCACCAGCGCCAGTTGCTCGGCAAGCCACTCGTTCTGCGGTTGCGCGGCGGCTCTTTGCTCCAGCCCTTCGCGGATGCGCTTTCGCATCTCCGTCGCGGCGGCCTCGGTGAATGTCACCATCAGAATACGGTCGAGCGGAACCGGATTCGCCTCGTGGCACACCCGCGCCAGGCAGCGCTCAACCAGCGTGCTGGTCTTGCCCGTCCCTGCTCCGGCCATGACGAGGACGTTGCCATTCGCCATGATCGCGCGCTGCTGATTAGGGGTCGGCTCGTTCACGGTGCCGCCGAATCGGATTTTTTCAAAGTTCGATACACATGCGTCCACGGATCAATGCGGCAGACGGCGCGATAATCGCAATGGTCGCACGCGGTCTGGCTGCCTTTGCGATACGGGTCCACTTTGGCGTCGCCGGCGAAAATGCCGCGGCCCATCAGCCGCAACTGTTCCTCGACCTGGTCCAACAGCGCGGTCAACTCGTCGGCTTCGATCAAGTCCTTGAAAGCTCGGTTGGGTTTGTCGCCCTTCGCCAGCTTGTAATTGAATTGCCCGCTGCCCTCAGACTGCAAATAACGGCGATCCAGTCGCGGCAGCGCCTCCAGGCTGAATCGTCCCGTGTGCTGATACGCCAGCCGGCGCGCCTCGCTCGCGGCGTCCAGAACTTCGCGACGGCTTTTGCCGCTTTGGTAACTCCCGCGCAGATTCACGTAAAAGACGCCGGCGGGAATCAATCGTTCCACGCCGAAGACCGGGCCGGGATTGGGCAGCCGGCGCAACGCGGCGAGGTACGCGGGCAGTTGAATCTGGACGCCGTGCTCCAGCAGCAACGGGTCAATCTTCTTCGCGCCCGATTTATAGTCGATCACCACGCAGAGCGCGGCGGCGCGTCCGGCATCGCGCGCCAGGTCCACGCGATCGATCTTGCCGCGGAACGCCATGCGATAGCCGGTGCCCAGGTCAATTTCCCACGCGGGCAGCGGGTCGCCATCGTTGCCGAAAGCCAGTTCGACAGCGTGCGGATCGAAGCCGTAATGCTCCATCCAGCCCACGGCCGTCTCGATAAAATCCTGCAACGCGAGTTTGAGGCGGCGCGCAGCGAAGAGGTTTTGGGCGTCAGCGCGGAACATGCCTTCGCGAAACGCGCCGATAAGCTCATCGGCGATCCGGCCCACACGTTCGCGCGCTTCCTGCGGCGTGAGGTCGCGCCAGCGTTTGCTCCCGGCGCGCAGTTGCTCGTGGAAACGGGCGAGGACCTGGTGCTGAAAACTGCCTTGCTCGCGGACATCGGCCTCAAACAGTCTGCGCTCTTCCGCGCGCAGGCCGGAGCGCACGAGAAACTTGAACGGACAGGCGGCGAACTGCTCCAGCGCGCTCGCCGAAGTGCGGAGCACCGGGCCGTAGAGTTGTGCGGCCAGCACCGGGGAGAGCGAGTCAGTCGGGCCGTAAGCGGCCAGAGCGAGCAAACGCTCCCGAACGTGAAAAGCGACCCCTGACTCCTCCCAGGAGTGGAACAACGAACCGCGCTGTTTCCGCTCGGAAGAATCGGGCGAGCAAACGCCCGGGTTCCCCTCCAGGGAAGGGGCAGGCGGGTTGGGTGGATTCGCCGGCGCGGCTCCGCCGTTGACGCCGGAAATCTGCGCCCGACAGGCCTTGATCAGCGGCGCAGTGAGTTCACTCGCATGTTCGCTCGCGCGCCAGTCCGGAGAGGATGAAAATGCCTCGCGCTGCAAATCGGGGAAGAGCCGTTGCAAATGCGCGATGAATGGCGACGGGTTCAACGCGCGGTCGTTCGCGTCGCGCGCGGCGCAACTGAGCACCAGCCGCGAGCGGGCGCGCGTGCAGGCGATGTAGCCATAGTAACGCTCGTGAGCGAGTTGCATGAGTTTGCCCGGATTGAGAGCGACGCCGACGGCTTCGAGTTGGTCGCGGTCAGTCTCGGTCAGCAGGGCGGTTGTGGTCGGCGCGGCCGGGAAGACCGACTCATTCACGCCGAGCACAAGAGCGAGTTGCAGTTCGGGATCGCGCGAGCGGTCGATTGTGCCGATCAGCACCTGATCGAGCGCGGGTGGAATCACGCCGACGGTCAAGCCCCCCAGGCCCGTTTCCAGAATCGGCAACCATTCCCGCAATGATAGGGGCTCGCGGGGAAAGGCCAACGCGATGTTTTCGAGCCACGACTGCATCTGCGCCCAAACCGTCGAGTGAACTGTTGAATGCGGAGCGCGGAGCGCGGGGTGCGGAGTTGAAGCGGCGTCCGCGTTCCACCTTTCCAGTTGTTGCTCGGCCTTCAGGTCGCTCCAAAGCGCGCGCAGCGCTTCGGCGAGCTGCTCGCCGTTCGGGCGGCAAGGTTGGGCGCCTGTCTCAGCCGCCGGTTCCACGCCTGGATGTTCGCCGTGCGCTGTGCCGGCTACCAGGCGTCTTGTCAATTGTTGAAATGGCGGAACAATTTTTCGGCGCAATCGCTCAAGGCGTTTTTCAAAATGTTCCTCGTTCGCGATTTTCAACGGCCGCTTCCACGCGCTCCCTTTCCAGCCGCGCGCGAGCGCTTCGTTTTCCAGTTCGTCGAGGTCCTCTTCGCGGGCATGAACCAAACCGGTCTTCAACGCGCCGAACCAATCGTCATGCTCCCAGTCGTATGCCGCCGTGCGCAGCGCGTAACGCGTCAACTCCGCCAGCGGGTGGTGCGCGACCCGCTCGCGGCGATCGAGGAAAAACGGGATTTCGTAGCGATGAAATACACGGCGCAACGCGTCGTGGTAGCGCTCCAGGGTGCGCACCACGACGGCCACGTCGCGAAAACGTCCGCCACCGCGCACGTGACGCAGAATCTCCCGCGCGGCGAACGTCGCTTCCGCCTCCGGGTTCGCGCAAACAACGGCACGCAGTGAGTCCTGGATGGAACCCGACCGTACCGGATAAGGTTCCGGATCGGCCCAGTGCCGTTCCAGATGTCCCAATACAGGGTTGCCTGCGAAACGGGTTTCGCGCGAATCCTCCGGCAACGATTCCATTTCGACCTTCACTTCCGGCAGGCTGGCGAGCCGCGCGTGCAGAGACTGAAATGTCCGGGTAACCACCGACCAGGTGGAAAGGCGCGGCAACGCGCCCTTCGGCGCGCGCGGCAGGCAAAAGGCCATCGTGGCACGTTCGCAGGAGGGCATGAGCGCGGCGAGCAGGTCGAGTTCCTGCGGCGTCATCTCCGCGAAGCCGTCGAGCCACAAGCCGGCGAGTCGAATTTTCGATTTTCGATTTTCGATTTTCGATTCGCCCTGCAGTGCGGTCGTGGCCAGATCGAGCAGACCGTCGGCGTCCTGCAGTTCGTGCTGATCGAGCCAGTCGAGATAAGCCCGGAGCAAGAGCGCCAGATCGTGCAACTTGTCACCCAGGTGAGTCGAAAGATTGACTTCGCTTGCCAGCGCGAAGACCTTTTCCGGCGAATGCTGGTGTCGCTGCAGTTCGCGGAGCAGCAGACTCAGTTGTTGCGCGAAGCCCGGCAGCAGCGCTGTGGCCCGAAAGATTTTCAACTCCTTCTGTTTTTGCGCCAGCAACGCGCGCAGCACCATGACGCGGCCTTCCTCGTCGAGCATTTTTTT
>QHPA01000002.1 GCA_003218935.1 Verrucomicrobiota bacterium | reverse complement strand
CACCGTCAAAATCACCGCTCCCGTCGCGAGACAGATCACCGAAGTAAGCCATCTCCCAATCGTCCGCCATGCCGTCCCCATCCGCATCTCCGGCACTCAGTCGAAATACAAAGATGTCCTTGGCCTCGTTGAAATCTCCAACTGTAAGGTCGGACGAATAACTTTCAAACACGACGACATTTCCGTCCGCGCTCAAGACGGGATTACCGGACAGTTTGTTGCCACTGCCGGAGCCGATGAAATCGACGCTGAGCAGCAAGGTCGTGTCTGCGGCCAGATCGCGGAGGAAAACGTCCGTGAACCCATTGGTGTCATTCGCAACGAGGTCGGAAGCCTGGCTCGTGAAAACAACGTAACGACCGTCGGGACTGATGAGTGGCAAGGTGGATTTCCCGTTGCCGCTTGTGCTTCCGTTGAGGTTCACGCTGGCCAGGGCAACCGTGTTTGAAACCCGATCAAGAACGTAAATATCGGCAAGCCCGTTGATGTCGTTGCCTGCTAGAACACTGGCGCTTTCGAATGCGATGAACCGGCCATCGGCGCTCACCGAAACCGCGGAAGCGTTGGTCACAATCAAGTCAATGGTTTGCAACGTCAGGTCGCAGAGGTAAAGGTTGGTTTGATTCAGGAACGCAGCGAAGTGGCCATCGGTAGTCAGCGCCGGCTGCCTGGCGCGATTCAATCCGCCGCCGTTGATCGAACCGCTGACGAGGATATTGCTCCTGGTCGCGGCGTCCCAAAGAAACAGGTTTGTGCCGGACACGATGTTCGTCACCAGATCAGTCGCGCTGCTCAGGAAAACCACGCGCGCGCCGTCGGCGCTGATCAAAGGATTCCAGGACAGTTTGTTGCCTCCGGCATTGCCTGCTTGATTGAGGCTCACCAGAACATTCGTGTCTTGGGTCAGGTCGCGAAAATAGATTTGGCCGAGTGAGCTATTGGGCATTGCCGGGTCGGGCCAGGAGCTTTGGAAGGCCAGATAACGTCCATTCGCGCTCCAGCCCGGCGTCGCGGGGGCGCCGGGCTTGTTGGTGGCTCCGACGCTGGCGATGAGCCAATTCGTGCGCGCCAGGCGGTCGCACACCATGAGAAGGAATTGGTTGTTCAGTGGGTTTGTCAACGGGCCGTTGTCCGCCACGGTTTCATACGCAATCCAATGGCCGTCGGCGCTGATCACAGGCAGTCGCGACGGCCCGTGGCTGCTGCCGGATAAATCTGCATTGGCGCTCACCAGCTCGTTCGACCCCGTAATCAAATCCCGCACAAACACATCGCTGGTGCCGTTGGTGTCGCCGATGGTCAGGTTGGACGCAAAACTTTCAAAGGCGATGAAACGACCGTGGGCGTTGATCGAGTTGGGTGTCAACTGGCTCATGGCGTTGCCGGTGAGCGAATCCAAAAGGGAATCACGGCGGGAAATCAATTCGGTTGAGCCGCCGGTCAGGTCGCGCGCGAAAATGTTCACGGCCGCGCTTGAATCGTTCGCCAATTGATCGCGTGGTGTCGCCTGGAATGCCACGACGCGACCATCCTCGCTCAAAGCTGGAAACAGCGCGGAACCAATGCGCGTATGCGTGCCGGCCGTTCGATCAAAGACATAAGTCCCCGGAAGAAATGTTGTAACGACCGTGTAACTGCCGCCGCCATTCGTAATCGTCTCGTCTTCGCCGACGCTTTGGACAAGAATGAAACGCCCGTCGCGGCTGATCGCCATCGGCAATGCGCTTCGTTCATTGCCGAGTCTGGTCCAATTGGTGTAGTACGCCGAATCAATGTTGGTTTGACTGGAGTGGGAACTTGCCAGCGTCGTCGCGCCAGATTGCATGTCACGCACGAAAACATCCAGCGCAGGGACGAAGGTGGTTGGGAGATTGTCGTCCGCCACGAGGTCATTCGCCATGCTCTGAAAGGCGACGTAACGGCCATCCGCGCTGATGACCGGGCCGAATGAGCTGTTCGTGGGGTTAAACCCGCCCGTTTGATTCACGCTCACCAAAGCGGTCGTTCTCGCCACCAGATCGCGCACGTAAACGTTGCTTGTCACGAGCAGATTATTGACGACGAGATTGTTGGCCGGGCTTTGGAAGGCCACATAGCGCCCATCAGCGCTCATGGCTGGGCTGCCGGAGTTGTTATTGGCGGGGATGCCATTCGTGGCGACACTGACCAGGATGTTGGTGCGGTTCAACAAATCCCGCACAAAGACGTCGCTCTTTTGGTTGTTGTCGTTAGCAATCAGATTGCTGGCGGCGCTGGTGAAGGCCACCCAGCGCCCGTCGTCGCTGATCCGCGCCGTGTCGGAAAAGACCGGTCCTCCGCCCATGGCACTGAATGTGCCGAAACGATCGCGCGTGACCAACGTGTTCGTGCCGGCGGTCATGTCGCGAACGAATAAATCGCTGGCGTTGTTGAGATCGTTCAAGGCGAGATTGCTCGCCCGGCTCTCAAACAATACAAAGCGTCCATCCGGCGTCATCACGGGCCAGGAAGAAGCCTGATTACCTGGCGACACACCGTCGAGTGAAACGCTCACGAGTGTGGTTGTGCCGGCGACGAGATCGCGTACGAAAATGTCCGGGGCGTTGTTGATGTCGTTCGCGACCAAGTCGCTAGCCAGACTTTCAAATGCGACGAACCGTCCGTCGGCGCTGACGGACGCAGCCAGGGAAGCGCCGTTCCCGCTGCGCGTGCCGTCGCGGTTCACGCTCACCAGAATCGTTTTGCCCGCCGCGCGATCGCGGACAAACACGTCGAACGTGCCGTTGCGATCGTTGGGCACCAAGTTGTCGGCGCGGCTGACGAACACGACGAAGCGCCCGTCGGCGCTCACGCCGGCATCGTGGCAATCAGCATTGGCGCTTTCGGCATTGGGTTCGGGAATCGCAACCGTCTGCGCTGCCGGGCATTGTTCGACAACGATGAGCCACTCCAGCAGAAACAGCGCCGCCAGCGGCACTTGAGCTTTGAAGAGCATTTTCATCAGGATTCTCCGTATTAGCCGCGGAAGCTATTTTCGGTAGGTGGTTCTATTTTGCAGCCAGGCAACGTCCGGATTATTCGGCGAGGCGATGTTCAGCGTGATGAAGATGTTGTTGTAACGCATGGGCGGAGTCGTGCGCGGGTCGAGCCATTGGTGATATTGCACACTTCCGTCTGCGAAGCCCAGGTTGGCGCCCAGATAGTGGTAGGCTGCAGGAAAATCAATGATCCGGGCCGCGGGTCCGATACTGACCATGTCAACATACAACATTCCGTCGTTGATGCTGTCGGGGTGTTCTTCTATGAACACGAAAGTTTGATCGGGCTGGCGAACCTGGGAACGGTTCGTCGCTATTTGAAATGCGCCGGTCGGGCTGCCTATCCATCCGGAAGCGCCGTCTCCAATCCAGGCGTTCATTGAATAGCTTCGTACCCGCAACTGGCTCCGCACTGCACTCTGATCATCCGGGCAACGATATATTTCCACCGCCTTGTTGTACGGATACAACTTCGCCTGCGCGATCTTCGACAGGTTCGTGGCATCGGTGCCCGAATAATCAAGGAACCCGTCCACCCAATTGTTCGTGACCAATGAGTCCGACCGGTTCGGCGCGAGTCTGCCTCGATTGTCGTCCGCATACATCAGCCAGGAAAGGGCCAGCCGTCGCAGATTGTCCGCGCACACGGCGCGATGGGAATTGCCTTTGTTATGCGCGAATGCGGAGATTTGCAGGAGAAGCAGCAAAGACAAAACCCCAAGAGTCACCAACAGATCAGAGAATGAAAAACCGTCCGCCGACTTTTCCCAGCCACTGCCGCGCACGAACAATTCTTGTGATTCAAGAAGCATTCTCGTCGGCGTGCCGTTTCGGTGAAAGCAATTCGGTGGATGGCTCATTTGCGGTAAGTCGTTACACTCTGCAGCCAGGTGACGTCCGGCCCTCTGATCGGTGGGAGGATCGGACCGATGGTTGCAGGTATGTTGAGCCATTGGTGATAGACCACGCTGCCATCAGCAAAACCGAGATTAGCGCCCGAATAGTGGTAAGACACAGGATAGTCAACCAGGGGGCCCGACGCGGACATATCAACGACGAATAATCCGTCATTGATGCTTGCCGGATGCTCTTCGATAAAAACAAAGGTCCGGTCCGGCTGCCTAATCCGGGAGCGATTGGTCATGATTTGGAAGCCGCTGGTCCACTCGGACGTCCCATCACCCACCCAGCCGTTCATCGAATAGCTCCGGATGCGCAACTGACCGCGGTAAGCGCTGAGATCGTCGGGACATCGGTAAATAGCCACCTGCTCGTTGTAGGGATACAACTTTGCCTGAGTAATCGTCGCCAGGTTCGTGTTCTCGCTACCGCTCGTAAAATCAAGCAAGCCAGCAACCCAGTTATTCGTCAGATTACCCGTGCCAATCGAGAGGTTGGGCACCAGCCTGCCGCGGTTGTCGTCGACGTACATGAGCCAGGAAAGGGCCAGCCGGCGCAGGTTGTCCGCGCAAACGGCGCGATGGGAATTGCCTTTGTTGTGCGCCAACGCGGGAAGCTGCATGCACACCACCAGCGCCAACACTGCCAGCAACGCCAGCAGATCGACGCCCGAAAATGCCGCTTCTTGTCCCTGGGAACGTGAGACCCCACACTTCACCTTGGCTCCTGACATGACTACGTATTGATTGGAAGGCTTATACTCTGAACCTCCTCGCTTCGCAAGCCAATTTAAGTCACCGGGCCGGCCCAATGCGGGCGTATCTGTACCACCGTGAGTGACTGGCGTGCGTTGGAACGCGGGGCTTGGAAGCCCCGCGAACTTGCAGCCGGGGCGGCTACGACTCCGGCCTGTGAGTTCCGGCGGCTTCCAGCCGTCCGGTTCGGTGGTGCTGCCGTCCGATGCGCCCAAACAAAAACGCGAAGGCATTTGACCTTCGCGTTTTCACTCCAATGAAACGCCGATACTATTTTCGAACGAACTGAATGCCCGCGCCTCGCGGCATTTCGTCCGCGCAGGGCTGGTTGATGGGCGCGTCGGGCGCCCGCTCATTCGGCGCCACCAGTTTGTTCGCCAGCAAATACGCCTCAACTTCCTCGCCGCTGATGTCCGCGAGCATGCGGCCGCTGATCTCCACACAAGGGCTGAGCATTTGACCGCTCTTCTCGATCATCTCCTGGCGCTGGGCCGGATCGTTGATGATGTCGCGGTCTTCGTACGGCAGATCGTATTTCTTGAGCACGGCACGCACGCCGTTGCTCCAGCCGCACGACGGTTTCAGGTAGGCAATTATTTTCGGTTTGTTCATAGTTTTCAAAATTCCGCCCATAAACTGCCATAGCCCGGTCGTTTGGCAATACTTTCCTTTGCCGGTTAATGCCAGGGATGCCAAGGGGGGCATCTCAGTTTCTTGCAACGCTGCTGGCACGGGCGTCTCGCCCGTGAGTTTCTGGTTGGGCGCGAACGGGCGGGACGCTCGTGCCACTATCCTAGCGGCTGTGCGGAACCAGTTTACGATTGCGGATTACGGATGACCGATTGTTAAATCCGTCATGCCGCTGAACGTCTTGATCGTCCCCGACAAATTCAAGGGAACGCTGACCGCTCAGGCCGCCGCCGAATTGATTGCCGAGGGGTGGCATGAGGCGCGCCCTCAAGACAAACTGGAACTGTTGCCCATGAGCGATGGCGGCGATGGCTTTGGTGAAGTTCTGGGCCGGCTGTTGAAGGTGGAGGAACAAACCGTTGTGACTTTGGACGCCGCGCACAGCCCGCGGGAAGCGAAATGGTGGTGGGACCCGAAAACCAGAACCGCGATCATCGAATCGGCCAAAATCATCGGACTGGCACTCCTGCCTCCCAACAAATTTCATCCGTTCGATCTGGACACCTGCGGTTTGGGGGCCGCGTTGCAGTCGGCCGCCGACATGGGCGCGAAGCATTGCCTGATGGGCATCGGCGGCAGCGCCACCAACGACGGCGGCTTTGGCCTCGCGCGGTCGCTCGGGTGGATTTTTCTGGACGAACACGAGCACCCGATCGAACAGTGGCGACACCTGTCCTCATTGCAGTCGATTTACCCGCCAGCGCCGCAAAAAAACCTGCCCGATCTGCTCGTGGCGGTCGATGTCCAGAATCCGCTGCTGGGCGCGACCGGCGCCACCCGTGTTTACGGGCCACAGAAGGGACTCCGGCCCGAAGATTTTGAACACGCCGAAAAATGTCTCAGCCGGCTGGCCGAAGTGGTCGAGCGGGAGCTGCATTTGGACGCCGCGGCAGAACCCGGCACCGGAGCGGCCGGTGGACTCGGTTTTGGTTTGCGTTGTTTCTTCAATGCGCGGTTGGACTCCGGCTTTGACATCTTCGCGCGTTACGCCCGATTGAAGGAACGCATTCGGGCGGCTCAATTGGTCATCACCGGCGAAGGCGCCATTGACACGTCAACGCTCATGGGCAAAGGCGTCGGCGAGATCGCCAAAATGTGCCACAACGCTGAGGTGCCTTGCATGGCCCTGGCGGGCACGTTTCGCAGTTCCGAACTGATGGAACAAGCCCGTCAACACTGTTTCGCCCGGATATTCGGCATGTCACCGCATCTGACCACACCGGAGCTCGCCATGCACGATCCCGGTTTTTGGGTGCCGCGTCTGGCAGCGGACGTGGCGCGAAACTGGATCGACAAATGATAATTGGCTTGTCGCGGCCGGCACACACCACTATGTTAGCGGCGTGTTCCTGAAGCTCCGCAGCCCACCCGGCATCGTTGCGATGATCTTTCTCGCCCTGGCTTTGGCCGGCAATCCAAAGAACTTCCAGGAGTGAAGCGTCCCGGCCCAGGTGAAAAATAATTTTCAGTCATTCGTGGCTGCGGTATATTAGGCCCGCCGTAATTGATGAACAAAAGGACGAAAATCGCGTTATACGTTTTACTGGCGCTAAGCGCCTCCCTGTTCATCTGGCGTTTCCAGAGCAACTACGCGCGGTTGATGAAGGAAGGCGAAACAAAAACCGACACCGACCTGATCAATATCAAGGTGCCGGATTACCAGAGAATGGCTGCGCCCGCCAAAACCGATTATCACCTCGGCGGCTGGGGCGCGGGAATGGTGCTCTCGTTGGCCGGACTGGGGCTGATGGTGGCCCATGACGTTTCGGGTTTGGTCGGCGGCCGCGCGCTCAAAATCATTTACAACGACGAAGGCGAAGGCATGGCCAGTCCCGACTACGAAAAGGCCGAGGAGGAATGGGCCAACGGCAATTTCCTCGAAGCCATTCAACTCATGCGTGATTACCTGAAACAAAACCCGCGCGAACAACATGTCGCCTTGCGCATCGCCGAGATTTACGAAAAGGACCTCCAGAATTTTCTCGCGGCCGCCCTGGAATATGAGGAAGTCCTGAAGCAGAAACTGCCACCGGAACGTTGGGGCTGGGCGGCCATTCATCTCTGCAATCTTTACACGAGCAAACTGAATCAATCGGACAAGGCCATCGCCCTGCTCCAACGCCTCGCCGCCGACTATGGCGCGACCGCTGCCGCGGAAAAGGCCCGCAAACGGTTGGCCCAGCTTGAGGAGGAAGGCATCGTTCCGCCGCTGGAGACCGCCGCCGCGCCTGCTCCGCCGGCTTCCGATCTACCGCCCGGGTTCGCTCCGAAGAAGCTGTAAAGCGGCATGATCCAAGAATTCGTTTGAAGTTCCTTCGCGCGCGCCTTCCTTGCCACATCAGTTCGCCTCCGTTACCGTCCGTGCCTTGGATTATATGTGCCTAACCGACGGACAATTGACGACATACCGCTGACAATTGAAATGGCTTACCTGAACGATCATTATCTGAAACTGAAGGCGGGCTACCTGTTCCCTGAAATCGCCCGACGCGTTAAAGTCTTTTGCGACCAAAACCCCGGGGCCGCCAAACGCCTGATTCGCTGTGGCATCGGCGATGTGACCGAACCGTTGCCGCCGGCGGTCATCACCGCCCTGCACAAGGCGGTGGACGAAATGAGCGACCGGGAAACCTTCCACGGTTACGGGCCCGAACAAGGCTACGATTTTTTGCGGCGCGCGATTGCCCAAAACGATTATCGCGACCGCGGGTTGGACATTGCCGACGACGAAATTTTTGTGTCCGACGGCTCGAAATGCGATTGCGCAAACATTCTCGACATTCTCGGCCACCAAAACAAAATCGCCCTGCAGGACCCGGTCTATCCGGTCTATGTGGATACCAACGTCATGGCCGGCCACACGGGCCCGGCGGACGAATCGGGGTCTTACAAAGAACTGGTTTATCTGCCGTGCACCCCGGGCAACGATTTCGTGCCGGAAATTCCGAAGGACAAAGTGGACCTCCTTTACCTTTGTTATCCAAACAATCCAACCGGCGCCGTTGCCAGGCGCGAACAACTCGCCGCCTGGGTCGATTACGCGTTGAAGAACAAAACGATCCTCCTCTACGACGCCGCTTACGAGGCGTACATCTCCGACCCGCAAATTCCGCATTCGATCTACGAAATCCCAGGCGCGCGCGAGTGCGCGATTGAATTCCGGAGCTTTTCGAAGAACGGCGGATTCACCGGCACTCGCTGCGCTTTCACTGTGGTGCCGAAAACATTGCTGGCCTCCACCAGCGACGGCAGGTTCACGAGCCTCCATCCGCTGTGGTTGCGGCGCTCGACAACCAAGTTCAATGCGGTGAGCTACATCGTCCAACGCGCCGCCGAAGCGCTTTACACACCCGAAGGCGAGGCGCAGGTCAAGGCGCTGATCGAGCATTATCTGGGCAACGCCAGAGTGCTGCGCGAAGGCGCGCAAGCCGCGGGCCTGAATACCTTCGGAGGCGTCAACGCGCCTTATATCTGGGTGCAGGCGCCGAATGGTGTCACAAGCTGGGAGGCGTTCGACAGGATTTTGGGCGAAGCGAACGTGGTCATCACTCCGGGGAGCGGTTTCGGCTCGAAGGGCGAAGGTTTCTTCCGCATCTCCGCCTTCAACAGCCGGGCGAACGCCGCGGAGGTCGCGCGCCGCTTGCCGGCGTTGAAGTGGTAGAACTGGTTCATCGTTTTGCGATCACGCTTTGCGCCGCTATGGCTGCCAGGGAGTAACCACGCGAAAGTACCGCGCGCTGGAGTTGGTGGCCGACGGCACAGCCACGTCCATCATCCCGGAGACCAGCGGCGGCGGAACATTTGTCAGTTTCAGCCAGCTCCCGGCCGCGAGCGAGTTCCGGTATTGGACGGTGTAGGTCCGGTCGGCGACCGCATTGAATCGGATGGAAATCGTTTGCGGCGTGCCGCTGCCTGTTGTGGTTGACTCAATCTTCAGGCAGTTTTGCCCGTCGCGCGGGTCGGTGCCGCTGAGATATTCCTGAAGGTTGGTTTCACCGTCTCGATCGGGATCCGCCGCGTCCCCCCCAATCAACGGGTCGATCAGTTCGGAAGAGGTGAAGTATCGCGCCTTCCACAAATCCAGGCTCTCCCAGTTCGCGCGTCCCGGCGTGCCGGGACCATAGCTGGCCCGCCAGTTGATGGGATCGTTGCCGTAAGCCGCTGCGTCCAACCGCTCCAGCGACGGTCCCAAACCATCGGCGTTGGTGGGCCACGGCGCCTTGTCGTTGTACCGCACCACGTCCACGTCGATGTAGGGAACAAAGATAGCTCCCAAGTTCGTATCGACATCCGGCGTGTCGGGCCGCTGCAACGCCAGTGTCTCTCCGCTGTTTTGCAACACGCCCGGATACAGCGCGAAGACGGGCGTGTTTGTTGGTACATTGTATTTCGAACGAAACACCGCGGGATCACTGCTCGCCAACAGCAGCAGACCATTCGCCGGTATCTCGACGTTCGGCGGGAAAGTGAACCCGGCGCCGTTGAGTTTCCACGTGTTCTTCGGGTAATTCGGGTCGTACAGTTTAACCGGACTGCTCGTGATGTTCTTCAATTCAACGAACTCCTCGTCGCCGAGCGCTGGATGATACCGGATTTCATTGACGACGATCGGGCCAACCCGCGGCCCTGCGTTCGGACCGCCCAAGGAGTTGGAAACTTGCGCGGGATATTGCGCCTCCCCAGTGCTGATGACGTAGCGCCCGAAACTTGCGCCGTTTTGGGCAGCGCCGAAGCTGAAGCCGTCGCTGTAACCGGTCAGATTTCCGCTCGCATCGGCGGAAAAGAGATAAACTTCCTCGCCATGCGAATCGAGCCGGAAGCTGTTCGACAAAGTCGGGTTGGCGTTCCAGTCATTCTCTGTGAAGACAAGGTAGCCCAGGCCC
>QHPA01000494.1 GCA_003218935.1 Verrucomicrobiota bacterium | reverse complement strand
GACGCCACGCTTCTTTTTCCCGGATTTTGATTTCAGCCCGATGTTGAATTACCAACGATGCCATCACTCCTGCAATGGCAGTGGCAACGACAACACCGATTTTGAGTTTCCCCAAATTCATAAACTAATGGACCAGAACCCACCGGTTGGTGGCGTACGGAGTCGCCTGCTTGGTGCCGGTCAGGCTGGTGGCTGTGCGCCAGTCGTGCGCTTCATTCACAGGAGCCTTCTGGGTGATCACCCAATCTCCGCCTGGCCGCAATTCGCTGACCAGACTGCTCGCGGGCAGGATTGTGTAACGTTCCAGGATGCTATCATAAATGGGCGAATCGAAATAAGGTCTCAGTTGAGAGGGGTCGGTGGGAAACTGTCCGTTGTTGTCTTTTGCATATTGCTGGAGCGCTGGGTGCAACTTGAAGTCTGCAAATATATGTTGCGCAGCGGCACGCACGTCGCTCATGGCAACGCGGTACTCGTCAGCAGTCTCCGGTGTGGCCGCATAGAGTGCGTCCATCCACTGGCGATCCGACAGAGACTGTAGCTCCGGAATCCTTTCCGAGGGATTTTCTTCCAGCCATTGTTTGAGCCGGTTCACCCGCGCCGGCCACAATTGGTCGCGGGATAAGAGAGCTTCCTCTTCCCTGATGGCTGCTATCTTGGTTAGTTCCTGCGCGCGGTTCCGCAGGCGTCCGACTTCCCCGCGGAGCTTCAGGAGTTCACTGAATTGGTCGTTTGGGATTAGTTGAGAATTCTTTCGCTGAGCGAGCTGATTTGGAAGCTTCTGGTTCTTTTCTCGAAGTTTAGCCAGTTGATCCATTTGTTGTCGCAAGGCTTCATCCTGTTCGCGCAGTCTGGCTTGGGTCTGGTGCTGCACCACTAAAGGCGTCACCACACTGGCAATCACGAGCGCGCCGGCCACGCCTGCTTTCACTTTTGTCATAGCCATAAGTTTCACGAGGGTTGCGCTGATACCAGTTCCGGTCGACGCCGCTCCCACCAGCGATGTCGCCGTTACCGAGACCGCCAGTCCGGCGGGAGCCGCGGCCACGGCGTCGGCGCCGAGTGTCATCGCCAATGTTGCTCCTGTCAGCGTGACGCCGCGCCGGCTCAGGACGGCCCGTAGTTTGTCCAACGCCCGATCCACGCGCATTCGCGCGGTGTTCTCGCTCACGCCCAGTCTCGCGCCGATCTCGCCGAGCGGACGCTGCTGGAAGTAGCGCAACAAAATCGCCTCGCGGTCGGTCTCTTTGAGTTTGTGCATGGCTTCATCAAGCACGGGACGCAGTTTGCTCCACTCCAGATCGGGCGCAGGATCGTGCAGTAATTCGCTCATGGTTTGGGCCTCCTGTTCGTGCGCGCGCCGACGGCGCTCCGCGCGCACGGCTTTGGCGGCGGCGAAATGCGCGCTGGTGTAAAGCCAGCCGGTGAGGACGGGGCGTCGCGACAACGAATCGGCTTTGCGGGCGAGGTCGGTGAAAACGGTTTGGGTCACATCCTGCGCCAGGTGTGCGTCGCCGTTCACCTGGCGGAGCGCCGCCGAATAGACCAGATCGAGATGCCGCCGCACCAGTTCGGCGAAGGCCTCTTCGGAACGGGCTTCCGCGTAGCGGCGCAACAAATCGCAATCGGGCGTCATGTTCAACCTATAGCACCCGGCGGAACGAAAATCGCACAAGGAATTTCGACTGGGCCGGCCGTGGAGAAAGGCGGGAACAACACTCGCCCTCACCCCAGCCCTCTCCCTCAAGGAGAGGGAGAAACGTTCACCGTGCGCTGAGTCAGCCGGCACACTCGTGTCTTCTCGCGACTTTGTTTCGAATGGTCGAGAACCGCAGACTGCGACAGGAGCGTCCAGATATCGCAAGAGCCGCCGCCAGACTGTTCCCTGCCCATGAACCCGGAGGAACACCCAACATCGAACATCCAACGCCGAACATCGAATGGCAGCGCGAACTCTCCCTCACTTCAGCGTTCGGTGTTCGATGTTGGATGTTCGATGTTTTCCCTCGGTTCTGATTTTGAGCGTCTTGTGCCTCTTTGCGGCAAATCCAAATGCGGCTTTTAGGATTAGACTGCGCGCCTCGCGAAAACCGGCGATGATTTCAGAATTGCGCTTCGATTTTTATTGTTGGCCGGCAGATGGCGGCGGGATGATGTGCTCCGCTTCCCAGGACTGAAAGTTGTCATCGGACTCGACAATTCTGACGAAGCCGTTCGCCATTACGTAAATCCTCCCCCATTGTCCTCTGGGCGTAGGCCAAGGCTGCCGCTCGCGAACCAACGCCACAACCTGATCAGGAATATTCCTTAAGTCGTTAAGTGATCCTTGGTAAAGTATTTCGAATTCGCTGGTTTGAGGGGGGCGGTACTCTTTGAAAAAGTACGCCGTAGCTTGATCGAAGTTCGAGGGGAATTCGCCTTGATGTTCGCGAGCATATTTCCGGACTGCCTCGGCAAGATGTTGGGCGTCCTTGCTTGCGTCTATGTTGAATGGGCCAAAGTGGGGAGACGCGGCTCCTATCCTGTATAACTGCTCCTTGTATTCGTCCGAGTTCGAGTCGGACACAACATAAGGAGAACCGCCAGGGCCGCCGGTATTCGCCCGTGCAGCGTACGGCAGCGGCGGTGATCGATGGTGCTCGGCCAGTTCCTTTGCCAGTTCATTGGTTTGCTTCCGGAGTGTTTCTGCTTCAGCGCGAAGTCTCACCAATTCAGCCGTGCAGTCGTCCGCAGGCACCCTGGTTGCCGAGCTGTCTGGCTCGTCCAGGAGATTTGAGAGGCGCTGATGTTCTGCCGTCAATTTGTCCAGTTGGTTGCCCTGCTGCCGCAACACGGTCTCTTTTTCGCGAAGTTTCATCTGAGCCTGATGTCGAATCACCAGCGATGCCACCACCCCGCCCGCAGCAATAGTGGCGGCGACAATGATTGTGAGTTTACCCAAGCTCAT
>QHPA01000493.1 GCA_003218935.1 Verrucomicrobiota bacterium | reverse complement strand
GCGGCGGATTTTTTCGATCATCCAGACGGCCTGCACGTTCGTCAGATCGGCGTCGATGATGCAGGCATCCAGCAAGCTGTGGTGCAGCAGGGGGTCGGCCTCCTCAACGCTGAGGCGGTTGATGATTCGATACTGCTCCGCGTTCAAAGCGGTACTGATCGCCTCACCCAGTTCCGGGTGTTGAGCTACTACCAGAATCGTCTTCATCAATGCGCCGCGCCCGCGGTTGGTGCTCGAACGTGAATCCAAACACTCTCGCGGTTCGCTCTTACTGGTGCCCAATCGTTCACAGTATGCAATCGAAATCGTGATCGCGCCGCGTCTTCCCGCCCCGATCAGTCCGACGCCATCAGCTTCTCCCACATGGTGTCGTTCAGGAGAACTTTCTCGAGGAACATCTGGTTCTCCTCAACCACGACGCGCTGATTCGGATCGATCGGGAGCCGCAAAATAAAGCTCGTGCCCTTCTTCTCGTGGCTTTGAGCCATGATCATCCCGCCGTGGTGGTGCACAATGAAGAAACAGGCCATGAGTTTGATGCCGTACTCCATGGGGCTGTCGGAACGGACGACGAACGGGTCGAAGATCAGCCGCAACGCGTCCTTCGGCAGGCCCGGACCGTTGTCCTGAACGTCCACGCGGACGTCCCGATCCTTCCCCGAGCGTTCGGTGTACTGAGCGGAGATGCTGATCTGGCTGCCCTCGGGCAGACTTACAATTTCGTCCTCAATCAACAGCTCGAACAACCGGACGAACTTGGGTTTGTCCACGGTAAGCGTCGGCAGCGAGTCCGGGAGCTGCACTTCGACGCCGATTTTCTTGGCCGCAAGCCTGTCCTTGAGTTTTTCCAGCACTCCCGTAAGGATTTCGTGTAAACTGACAACGTCCTTGAACTCGAAGGAAGGTTTTTCCGAGGCGGACCAGAGGTCTTTCAGCATGTTGTTGATTTTCTCGATCTGGGTCTGGACGTTGTGATAGTAATCCTTCCAGAAGTCCGGATTGTGAAGACTGTCCAACTGCACGTCTTCCTCTTTGAGCTTCGTCGGCGCCAGATCGAGAAACGTCTTCACGGCGACGAGCGAGTTGCGAATGTGATGACTCAAGCCGGCGGCGAGCAGTCCCAGGCTGACCATGCGGTCGGCGATCATCATGTTGTGAAGGACGGTGAGCTTCTCGCGGAGAAGCTGGTCCCGCTCGCGTTGGACGATGAAGAATTCCAGCGCGCGTTTCAGCGTGGTTTCGAGCGTGGGCGGGTCCCACGGTTTGGTGACGTATTTGTAAATGGCGCCGCTGTTGATGGCCGCGATGGCCGCGTCCATATCGGCATAGGCCGTCGCCAGGATCCGGATGATGCGCGGCTGAATCTGCCGCGTCTTCTCCAGCAGCCAGACGCCCTTGTTGCCGGGCATGCGCTGGTCGGTCATCAGCACTCCCAATTCATCCTTGTGCTGCTCCACCAGCTTGAATCCGTCATCCGCCCGGGTGGCGGTCAGGATGCGAAAATGCTCCTCGAATGCCCGAGTGAAATACTTCAGCGACTTCTCTTCGTCATCCACGTAAAGGATGGCGAACTTCTTGTAATCGTAATAGTTTTCCATAACCGCGAGTCCTCCGACCAGCGTCGCCCGTTTCGAGCCTCTGGCCCTCTGACGATATTGCTAGGTTTTCCGTGGAAAGACCAACAGAAATTCTGCGAACCGGCCCGGTTCCGTCCGCACGTCGATCCGCCCGCCGCATTCCTCCACGATCCGGTAACAGATGCTCAATCCCAGCCCCATGCCTTCGCCGACGTCTTTGGTCGTGAAGAACGGATCGAAAATTTTGTCCACGTTGGCCGGATCAATCCCCGGTCCGTTGTCGCGGATCGCCACGACCGTCCGCCCGTCTTCGAGGCGGCCCTCGATTGAAATGGCCGGGGTTTCGGTTTCCTTTGCATACGCCTTCGTCTTCATCGCGTCCGAGGCATTCTGCAGGAGGTTCACCAACACCTGGGTTATCTTGTTCTTGTTCGCTTCGATCATCAGGTCCTCGGGAATCTGCTGATGAATCTGCACTCGATCCTTCAGCTCGTTGCCCAGAAACCGGAGCGCGGTGGTCACCACCTCGGCCACGTTGACTTCCTGCATCATTTCTGTGTTGGGATGGCTGAAGGACCGCAGATCGGACACGATGTTCTTCACGCGTTTCACGCCCTCCTCGATGTCCTTGAGGATTTCGGCGAACTCCGGCCGATGTTCCTCGGCGACGTGTTTGTGTTTGTTGCGCAGAGTGAACAGTCCGGTCGTGGCGAAGTTGAGCGGGTTGTTGATCTCGTGGATGATTCCGGCGCTCATCCGACCGAGTGAGGCGAGCTTCTCCGCCTGCACCAACTGCACCTCGGTTTCCTTGAGTTGGTCGATGGTGGATTCGAGAACCTGGTTTTGCCTGGCGAGCTTGCGTTGCAGTTGATGGGACTCGATCAGGTTCTTGACCCGCACGTGCAATTCGGTCGTGGAAAACGGCTTGGACAGAAAGTCGTTGGCGCCGGCCGAAAGTGACGCCAGCTTGGTCTCCTCGTCCGCCCGCGCCGTCAGCAGGATGATTGGAATGTTCTGGGTGGAGGTGCGTTCCCGGATTTCGCGGCAGGCCTGCAAGCCGTCCTTTTCCGGCATCATCATGTCGAGGAGAATCATCTCGGGTATGAACTGCGCGGCCTTTTCTATCGCCTGCTGACCGTCCACCGCTTCAATCACGTTGTAATGGCGGTTGAGCTGTGATTTCAAAAAGCGCAGCATATCGGGCTCGTCGTCCGCCACCAGAACACTGGGGCGATCGCGAGCACCGGCCGTCTCCACCGGGCGCACCGCTTCCTGCACCGGGGTCAAT
>QHPA01000492.1 GCA_003218935.1 Verrucomicrobiota bacterium | reverse complement strand
TCCAATAGCATGGAACTTTTTCCAAATAAAGAATAGGCCGCTATGCACACGCTATGAGACTCCCCATTTACACCTCAACGCCGGGTCTCGACCGTTACCTTGAACGCGAGCGTCTCGCCGTGTATCGTGCAACTCACAAGCGATTGATGAGCGAGGACGCTGCATACCGGAGGCAGTGGAACTCCTACGTTATCGGGATTGTCTGCGTTGCTGTCATTCCTGCCGGTGGTTTCATCGGTGGCGGAGCGTTTGGTACTTTGATGTCTGTTGCTTTGATGTCGGTGGGTGTAGCTGGCGTCATATTTTTGGCGTTCCGACAGCAGAAGTTCATGAACCAGAAGATTGGTGATGCACTACAACGTCAAGCGGCCTAACTGTTGCGGCAGCGAATGCGCCGGTCGCGACTCGGTTACAATCCGGAGCCCGCGGCGGCGCATCGCTGAGCGTTTTCGTTGGGCGCGTAAGGCGCCTATGGATCTCAGCCGTTTTTTCCTTTATGACAATTATGGCAAACCCAAACCATTGGACCGAAAGACTTGCGTACGTGGTAATCTTCCTCCTGAGCCGATGTGCTCAAGCTCAGGATTTCACTTACGCTACTAATAACGGCACGATTATGATCACTGGGTACGCCGGACCAGGGGGTACCGTCACCATACCTGATTCCTTCAACGGCTTGCCCGTTTGGCCTTCAATCCGTCGCGCACCTGTTCATTGACCTTGTGGATCTCCGACCAGCTTTGCGAAATGACGACGGTCGAATGTCTGGCCTTGGCCAGTTCCAGGAAATGCTCCGTGAGCTTTTGTTGCTGGTCCGCCGGCGTGCAGAGGACGATCGCGTTTTGTTTGTCCAGGCGGTCGAATGATTGAGCCAGTTTCCCCGACCGCGCTTCATTCACGGCGAGCTTGTATTGTTCGAGCCATTGACGTTCGGCTTGAGTCTTCGCCGTTTCAGGATTTTGACGGCGGATATTGGTCAGTTCGGCAGGTTGCAGGCCCGAATACTTTTCAATGGCCCGGAGCGCGTCGGTGGCTGCGACCGCTCCGTGCTGGCGCGTGTCGCCGGAGAGGACAACCCGCCCGTCATTCTCTTTGACGCACTGAAGCAGTTGGAGCATTTGCTCGCCGCCGATCTGTCCGGCCTCATCCACCAGGACAACCGCACCGCGAGGCATGGAACAGCGCGCGAGAAAGGCGCTGACGGTTTGCGCGCCGGCAAAGCCGTCCCGTTCCAAGTCGGCTACTTGCTGCCGTTGGGGAGCGAGCACACGAACCGTGCGGCCGTCTCGTTTGAGCGCCGCTTGGACTTCCCGGAGCGCGAAGCTTTTTCCAGTGCCGGCGCCGCCACGAAACAGAGTGACAAAATCCCGCGAGGAGAGGATATGCCCGACCGCCTGACGTTGCTCGGCATCTAGCGAGGCATTCGCCGGGCGATAGTTGGCGCAAAGTGGCGCGTGCCCTCCCAGGCCCTCTTGAGCCAGGCAAACAATGTTCCATTCGCGGGTGATGACCTCGCGGGTGGTGACTTTGCCGGGGAACCGTTCATCCCGCACATAACCGCGCGTTTGGGTGACGGCCTGAATGTCGCGCAATTTCACTCCCTGTCCTCTGGCGTGTTCCAGCGCGTGACGCCACAGCTCGTGCTCCTGAACGACTGAACGTCGGTCAAACAAGTGTTCTTCGGCCCATCTCACCGCCGCTTCAGCGGACATCCGTGGCCCGTCAGACTGCAATGACAGGCTGCGGTCAAGCTCCCTCAATTGGCTGCGTTCCCCGGAAGACAGTTGTTCGTTCCAAAGCGATTGCAACCGCTCGATGCCGACGGTCACTGTTTTCCGCGCCCGCTCCTTATGCGCGATATTCGCGCGAATTTCCTGCACATTTCGCTTCGCCTTGTCCGGCTGGCGTTCCAATAGCTCCCGTGTCTTCTCATCAATC
>QHPA01000450.1 GCA_003218935.1 Verrucomicrobiota bacterium | reverse complement strand
CGCCGCTGAGACGAAACGAGGAAATTCTAGTGATCCCGAAAAAAACTGGCAAGGAGAAGAAAGCGCGACATTGAAAACGCAGGTGAGGCAAGTCCTCCTCAGCGCGCGCTACTTTAGTGCAACACCGTCGGAGAAAGAAAATAAAGGCGGCCAACCTGCAGTTTCGGCAACTGCACCCCCAGGTCAATCTTCACCGCGCGGCTATCCGTTTCGCCAAAGAGCCGGAAAAGATTCCCCAGGTCGAACGGCCGCTCGTATTGCACCAGGTTGGCGTTGCTGATCTTGGCCAGGTCTCTGGCGCGCTCGACGGCGGTGTCGAAGTTACCCAGTTCATCCACGAACCCCAGCTCATACGCCTGCCTGCCGGACAGCACCCGGCCATCGGCGTAGTCCCCCCAGTCATCAGCCAGCTTGCGGCCTTCACCGCCGTTTTGTTCGTTGGCCCTTTTCCGGCCTTCGGCGACCACTTTCTTGAAACGTTCGAATGTTTCATCAATCAGCGCCTGCACCATCTGCTTTTCCTCGGGCAGGATTTCCTCCTCATTTTTCTCCCCGCTCAGCATATCTTTGAACTTGCCGCTCTTGAACACCTCCGGCCGAACGCCGACCTTGTTCAACAACCCGCGATAATTGTAACTGTGCATGATGACGCCGATGCTCCCGGTGATCGTCAATTCGTTGGCCACGATCCATTGGCAGGGCGCCGAGACATAGTAACCGCCCGACGCCGCCAGACCCCCCATCGAGGCCACGGCCGGCTTTTTGTAATCCTTCTGAAAATCAGCGATCGCGCGGTAAATTTCGTCCGAGGCCAACACCTCGCCGCCCGGCGAATCCACTCTCAAAATGACGGCCTTTACCGAGTCGTCCTCGCCCGCCCGGCGCAACTGGTCGGAAACCAGGTCCACCAGGCTGCTGCCGCTGCGGTCCCACGCTTCGCTGGTAATGATCCCGGTGATGTCCAGAAGGGCGATCTTGTTCTTCGAATGGTTATTCTCGTATGTCACCTCTTCCAAATGCGCGCGCGGCTGCCGACCGGCCTTTGCAGTGACCGTTACACTATGGACCAAATGCCCCAAATTGCTCAGAACACTCAGCAGAAGCAGAATGCCGAGCACGACGGCGACCTTCATCCAGCCGCTTCCCTTGCGCGGCGGTCGTGGCGGCGGAGGTGGCGTGATCAATGGAGGGGTGGTCGCCGGAATAATCGGCGGAGGTGGCGTTTGGCTTTGCACATGCGGGACATCGTCTTCCATATTGGCGGAAAACTATCTCAGGGAACCACTGCGGGCAAGTCGGATTCGGCACTTTGCGAGCCGGATCGCAAAGGAGCGGCCTACGGTCTTCGCCCCATTGCAGGAAATGGCCTGCAGAGCTTGGATTGAGGCATGTTGCTGGCTTTTACTGAAGCGGATCACTGGCGGCTGGGCATCGGCGATCCCACATTTATGGGGTGGTTGACGGTGGTCGCCTATTTCTCCTCCGCGCCATTATGCTGGATGGCTGGACGCAGCGACCGACGCGCGCATCCGCAGTCGGGTTATTCAACCCACCCCATGATTTGGTTTGGGCTGGCCATTTTGCTGACACTGCTCGGCTTTAATAAACAGCTCGATTTGCAAACCTGGTTTACGCTCTCGCTCAAATCGGTCGCCCAGGCGCAAGGCTGGTACGAAGACCGCCAGATTTTTCAAGTCTTGTTCATCGTCGCGATAGCGATCCTGGGTATTGTCCTGCTCGCGATATTTTCCTTTCTGGTCCGCAAAAGTCTTCGGCAGACTTCCGCGGCGCTCGTCGGCGCTGCTTTCCTGACGTGCTTCGTGGTGATCCGCGCCGCGTCCTTCCATCACGTGGATCAAATGATCGGGCTCAGCATCGGGGGCTTCAAACTGAACTGGGTGCTCGAGCTGGGTGGAATCATTTGCATCGGGTGGGCAGCGTGGAAAAACTGGAAGGGTAAACGCCCGGAGGTGCCGGAATGTCGCGACTTCGTTTGGGTCAAGAGGCCCGAATCGGCTTGGAGGACAAAGTAGGTCCGTAAGGATAAATCGCAGGTCGCGACCGCGCTCCGAATGCTTCAAGAGCTTAGACAGGTTCCGGCTCCTGTTCTTCCGGGCCGAGGAAGCCGTGCAGTTGTCGCGCGCGTGTCGGATGCCGAAGTTTGCGCAGCGCCTTGGCTTCGATCTGGCGGATCCGTTCACGGGTCACTTTGTACTGCTTGCCCACTTCTTCGAGCGTGCGCACGTAGCCGTCCACCAGGCCAAAGCGGAGCTCCAGCACTTTGCGCTCGCGCTCGGTCAGGCTGGACAGCACATCGGCCAGTTTGTCTTTCAACAGGTGATAGCTCGTCATTTCCGATGGGTTTTCCGCCGATTTGTCTTCGATAAAATCCCCGAAGCTCGCATCACCCTCGTCCCCGACCGGCGCCTGGAGGGAAATAGCCTGCTGCGCCATTTTCAAAATAGCGTGCACGCGTTCCACCGGCAGATGCATTTCGTCGGCGACTTCCTCCGGC
>QHPA01000449.1 GCA_003218935.1 Verrucomicrobiota bacterium | reverse complement strand
GTCGCTGCGCGACTTCGAGTTGAAGTGTCACGACCATTCGCTCCGGGCAGCCTTTGGTTTGCGCCAATTCAACCAGAATCGGCGAGGCGACCGAGTAGGGGAGGTTGGCCACCAGTTTCCAGTCGCTCCAGTCGCGTGGTTCGCGCTGCAGGAATTGGAACGCATCGTCATGGAGCAAGAGCAGGGCAGGCGTCTCGCCCACCCCCTCACCCGGCCTGCAGGCCACCCTCTCCCCGCCGCGCGGGGAGAGGGATGGGGTGAGGGGCTTGAACCTTTTCCGCAATAGCTCCAGCAGCCGCGCGTCCTTCTCGATGGCCAGGACTTCGTCGGCATTTTTTAGAAGCAACTCCGTCAATCCTCCCAACCCCGGCCCGATTTCCAGGACTTTGTCTGACGCCTTCAACTCCGCCGCGGCCACGATCCGCCGCAGTTGATTGCTATCGTGCAGGAAATTTTGGCCGAGCGATTTCGTCAGTCGGATGTCGCCCGAGACCAGGATTTGTTTCATCTCTGAAAGCTTCATCGCAAGAGAAGAAAAAACACGAATGCACACGAACGAACACGAATCCTGGCCGCACGAATTTCACGGATTTTCACCGATTGAATTCGTGTGAATTCGTGAAATTCGTGTCTTTGCGTGGTCATTCGTGGTTCAAAACTTCGGCCAGCGTCGTAACCGCGTTTTCGAGTTGTAGTTCGGTGATTGTCAGCGGCGGCGTGAAGCTGATCACGTTCGCATGCTCGCCTTCGGGCAAAAGGATGAATCCGCGGCGAAGCATGGCCTTGATGATTTGCAGCGCCACTTTGGTCGCGGGCGAGCCGCCGGGATAGCGCACTTCAAGGCCGGCAAGCAATCCCACTCCGCGACAGGAGAGCGACAAGTTCGAACGCGTCGCGCCCAGCGCGGAAAGCTTTTCCAGTAGAACGCGACCAAGCGTTGCGCTACGTCGAACCAGTTTGAGTCGCGCGATTTCCTTGATCTGCGCCAACGCCATCGCGCAACCCACGGGATGACCGAGGAAGGTGCTCGTGTGGATCGATTCGCCGTTGGACGGCGGCCACGCAGCATCCATGGTGTCCGCGCGTCCGACGCACGCGGACAGCGGAAAGCCGCCCGTCAACGCTTTGCCGAGACAAATCAAATCAGGAATTACTTCGTTGTGTTCGCAGGCGAACCATTTCCCGGTGCGACCAAAGCCGGTGTAGATCTCGTCGAGGATGAGCAGCGCGCCGTGTTCGTCACAAAGCCGGCGCAGCGACGGGAGAAGTGCGGGCGGCGGAACATGGATGCCGCCGCGGACTTGAATCGGCTCGAACAGTATCGCTCCGATTTGTTCCCGGCGAAAGAGGCGCTGGATACAATCCTCAACGCGCTCAAGTGTAGGACAGGCGTCCCGCCTGGCTTCCTGGATTTCTTTCAGACAATCGTCGGATGTCTTTTGAGTCAGGCGGGACGCGTGTCCTCCTTCCGGAAACGGGACGAAATGCGCGAACTGACCAAGCTGCGAACAGAACGGGCCACGAAAGTGTTCGCGATGCGTCGCGTTGAGCGCCCCATAGCCAAGACCGTGATAAGCGCCCTCGAACGCGATGATGCCGCGTTTGCCCGTGGCCAACATGGCGGTCTTGAGCGCGGCCTCGACTGCTTCAAAGCCGGAGTTGCAAAAAATTGTTTTCCCGGTAGCCGCCGACGTGAGGAGGCGGACCGATCCTTTGCGTCCTGGATTCCGCCTCCTCATGTCGGCGGCTAGGGTCCATCGCTCGAACGTGACCCGACTCAGCTCCCGCGCCAGATGCGCTTTGAGCGCGTGCGGATGCACATCGCCCATCGCGTGCAACAGTTTGCTCATCTGCCGCTGCCCGGCTTTGACCACGCGCGGATTTGC
>QHPA01000448.1 GCA_003218935.1 Verrucomicrobiota bacterium | reverse complement strand
TTATTCTTTCGCGGAAGCGGTGCTGACCGTGAATGCGGCGACATCAAATATTGTGGTTTCGATTTCAGTGACCAATGCCGCAGGCGGTGCCAAGGGGGTCGCCTTAAGTTTCCCCGTCTCTGCGGGATTCAATTTCACAGCGCAGTACAGCGACCAGTTGGCGGGCGCAGCCTCCTGGCAGCCCTTACCCGGAGCGCCGCACAATTCCGGCACGGCATTTGACCTCACCTCCGCTGGTCGGAGGTTCTACCGGGTTGCTATCTCGCCCGTCAATTAGCAGGCATGTGTGATAACCTTCAAAAGTGAGTTCCGACCAATAAAATCAATGGTTCCGCAATCGTGGCAAGGGGGTAAGCAAACTTCGCCAAAAACAGCCAAAATCGGCAATCACGCCATCTTTCATGGGCCGGATGGCGACGATGTTGCCGGGCGTGCGGCCGAGCATGCGCTTGAGCTGACCTTCAATCGGTCCGGTAAAAGTGCTTTACACCTCCTGGCATGAAACTTAAACTCCCCGTTTCTTAACAAAGAAAATTGATGAAATTGATGGACAGCATGGAAGCGAAAACGAAGACGATTGAAGAATTTCGGATTCACGAGCACGACACCGGGTCGGCCGACGTTCAGATTGCTTTGTTGACGCAGCGCATTAACCATTTGACCGAGCACCTTCAGAAAAACGTCAAGGACCACAGTTCGCGGCGGGGATTGCTCAAAATGGTCGGCCAGCGTCGGCGTCTGCTGGATTATCTCCATAACACGGACGCAGATCGTTACCAGGCGCTCACCCGGAAGCTGAAGCTTCGCAAGTAGCCCTCGGTTTGCGGAAAATGTCCTTCCGCATTTCCATTTCATCTTTTTCGAGCAGACAATTCGCTTGAAACATCCGGCGAACGAATCGGGAAAAGCGCGACCTGGGTCGATCCCGCCGGCTCAAAATCACATCGCGCATGAAAACATACCCGTTGGCACTGGGAAATTTCATTCAGCGTCCGTGCGCCGGACATTGAATGAAGTTCCTCCGGGTCAACGGGTATAAGGGAACAGTTATGTCAGAAAAAACATCGGTCCAAGTAGAAGCGCAACAAATTCGCATTGAAACCGGCAAACTCGCCAAACAGGCGGACGGCGCAGTTACCGTTCAACTGGGGGAAACCATCGTCGTCGTCGCCGCCGTGGCCGCCACCAGCGCCAAGCCCGGCCAGGACTTCTTCCCGCTGACGGTGGACTACCGCGAGAAAGCGGCGGCGGCGGGCCGCTTCCCCGGCGGTTACTTCAAGCGCGAAGGCCGCCCGACGGAAAAGGAGATACTCACTTGCCGGATGATTGACCGGCCCATCCGTCCTTTGTTCCCGAAGGGATGGTATAACGAAGTTCAGGTGCAAAGCATTTTGTTGAGCGCCGACGGCGAAAACGACCCCGATATCCTCAGCATCATCGGCGCATCGGCGGCTTTGATGGTCAGCGATATTCCCTGGGACGGCCCGCTGGGAGCCATGCGCATCGGACGCATCAAAGGGCAGTTCGTGGCCAATCCCACGCACGCGCAGATGGCCGAAAGCGACCTCGACCTCGTTTACGTCGGCAACGAAAAGGAACTGGTCATGTTCGAGGGTTCGGCGAAGGAAATTTCCGACGCGGACTTTAACGCCGCGCTGCAATTCGCCCACGAAGGTTGCCAGCCGATCATCGCGGCCCAGAAAGAGCTGGCCAGGCGCGCCGGCAAAACCAAACGCGCTGTTTTGCTGAACGCGGTGCCGGACGAGATCCGCAAAGAAGCCAAGGCGCTGGCCGGCGACCGCATGGTGCCGGCTCTCCTCATCCCGGGCAAACTCGCGCGCGAGGCAGCCGTCAAGACCGTCACGGACGAAGTCAGCGCAAAACTCATGGAGAAATTTGGCGCCGAAAAAGTCACCGAGTTCGTGCTCAAGGATGCTTTTTATTACCTCCAAAAAGAGGCCGTGCGCAGTTTGATTCTGGACGGCCAGAAACGGATGGATGGCCGTGGTTTTGAAGACGTTCGTCCGCTTTCCTGCGAGGTGGGCGTCCTGCCTCGCGCGCACGGCTCGGCCTTGTTCAGCCGCGGTGAGACGCAGGCGCTGGTCCTCGCCACCCTCGGCACGTCCGAGGACGCGCAGGAATTCGATTCCTACACCGGCGGAGAGAGCGAGAAGCAGTTCATCCTCCATTACAACTTTCCGAATTTCTCCGTCGGCGAAACCGGCCGCATCAGCGGACCGGGGCGCCGTGAGATCGGTCATGGCGCGTTGGCTGAGCGTTCGATCGAGCCGATGGTTCCGGTCGATGCCTTTCCTTACACGATTCGCGTCACCTGCGAAATCATGGAGTCGAATGGGTCCACGTCGATGGCTTCGGTCTGCGGCGGCAGTCTCGCGCTGATGGACGCCGGTGTGCCATTGATCCGACCGGTGGCCGGCATCAGCATCGGCATTTGCACGGACACGAACGACCGGGGCGCAATTTCACGCTACCAGATGCTCACCGACATCATCGGCTGGGAAGACGCTTTTTGCGACATGGATTGCAAGATTGCAGGCACCGAAAGAGGCATCACCGGTTTTCAGCTCGACCTCAAGCTGCCCGGACTTCCCCACAAACTAATGGCGGAAGCGGTGGAGAAGGCCCGTGTAGCGCGCCTGGCCATTTTGAAGAAAATGACCGACACGCTGGCGGCGCCCCGGGCTGACCTGAGCAAATACGCGCCGCGGATCATCATACTGAAGATCAATCCCGAGCGAATCGGCGAGTTGATCGGCCCCGGCGGCAAGAACATCAAACGCATCGTAGAGGAATCGGGCTGCGAAATTAACATCGAGGACGACGGCACGGTGAAGATTTACTCCGTCTCCGCTGATGGAATGAAAATTGCCCGCGAAGCCATTGAGAGCATGACGGCGGAAATCGAAGTGGGCAAGGTCTATCGGGGCAAAGTGGTGACGATCAAGGAATTCGGCTGCTTTGTTGAGATTTTTCCGGGCAAGGACGGCCTGGTGCACATCAGCGAACTGGCCAATTTCCGCGTCAAGCAAACCGAGGACATCGTCAAGATCGGCGATGAAATCTGGGTCAAGTGCATCGGCATCGATGACAAAGGCCGCGTGAAACTCTCGCGCAAGGCTGCGATGGAGGAGCGGGACAAGCAGATGGGCTCGGACGCAAGTTCTTGATGCCAGAGCCATGATAACAATCAAGAAGCTCCACCCGACGTGGGGCTCGTCTCGTCCTCGAAAAGCCTTGATGAACACCTCGCCGGGCGCATTTCAGTTTCTTGCAGGGCGCAAGGGCGGCTAGCCCGACTTCGCGGATTCGAGGGGGTTGCAGCGCACAAGTCCCTGCAAATCAAGCCAACGACCCGAAAGATCTTCACTACAGGGCTTAATCGGCCAGCAGCCCTGAAGCCGTGATTTTCGGCGGCTGTTCAGGTAATTGCAATTTCAATTGCTTAAGCAAACTTAAGGTCCCTTTCCGGTTGGGTGTAGCGGCTCAGAATCACTTCTCGATCATCGGTGGTCGGCAGGTGGACGTCGATCATTTGCACCGAGTGGAATTTATCCAGGACCGAACGCGGGCTCAGGCCGGGAGCCAGCTCGCGCAGCCAGCGCCGCAGAGTCACATGTAAAGGTAGATCCCAGATCAATCCTTGAGCTTCACCTC
>QHPA01000447.1 GCA_003218935.1 Verrucomicrobiota bacterium | reverse complement strand
GAACCGAAGATCGTGGATTTGCTGCCGAAAGTGATCTGGCACCTCGAAGACCCAATCGCCGACCCGGCCGGCATCACCAGCTATTTGATTTGCCAGGCGGCGCGCCAACAGGACACCAAAGTGCTCCTGAGCGGCCAGGGCGGCGATGAAGTTTTTTGCGGCTACCCGTGGCACCTGGCCATTCAACTCTCCCGCTACTACGACCGTTTGCCGAAAGCAGTCCGCGCTTTGATCGAAAAATTGCTGAACCAACTCCCGGCCGCCAAAGGCGGACCGCTGACCGCCACGTTTCGGCGTTTGCGAAAATTCAACAACAGCGCATCGCTGGAATTTGAAGACCGCTTGATTGGCTTCCTGTCCTACGCCTACGGTGAGAACCTCAGCGGACTGTTGGGCGAGCGCTACGCCGGTTCGATCAATGCCGGACTTCCCGAACGATCGCACTGGGAGCTTCTGAAAAGGTCGAGTCGCTGGCACTACATCGATCGGATGCTTCATCTGGACATGGGAACGTTCCTCCCTTCACTCAACCTCGCGTACACCGACAAAACCAGCATGGCATTTGGCGTCGAGGTGCGTGTCCCCTACATCGACAACGAGGTGGTTGACTTTATGGCCGGTGTTCCACCGGAACTGAAAATGCGCGGCACGACCCGAAAATATTTGATGAAACAGGCGCTGCGTGGACTTCTGCCCGCTCACATCCTGAACCGGAAAAAAGCCGGCTTCGGCGCTCCCATTCGCACCTGGATCGTTTCTGACTTGAAGGAAATGATTGACGACCTTCTTTGCGCATCGAACCTCAAACGCCGCGGCTTTTTTGAGCCCCATTACGTCAGCCGGTTGATTCAGGAAAACGCCTCCGGCCGTCACGATTACAATTATCTCATCTACATCTTGCTGAGCTTTGAACTGTGGTGCCGTGTCTATCTCGACAAGCAAACGCCATGAGCCTGGAAGATCAACTCTATCCGCTGCTCGATTCCTATAATGCCCTGCCGCGCTGGGCGCAATCCGCGTTGGGCACGGTTTACCGGCAGTTGCCGCAAGGCTGGCGCTACGGAGCGCGTTACGGCGAATTCAAAAGAATCGCGACCGCCGGCGAGAATTGGTCGATCGAAGAAATCGAGAATTATCAGCTCAAGCAACTCCGCGCCGTGCTGCATCACGCGGCAAATCATTGCCCGTTCTACCAACGAAGCTTTATTCGCGCCGGATTCCGCCCTGAAAACGTCCACAGCCCGAAGGACCTGAAGGTCTGTCCATTCCTCGAAAAGCGGGACTTGCAGGAACATCTGACAGACATGGTCTCTACTGAGCTTCCGGCGTCGCAACGGCTTTACATGACCACGGGCGGTTCGACCGGCGTGCCCGTCGGTTTTTATCTGCAAAAAGGCGTCAGCCGACCGAAAGAGCAGGCCTGTCTCGAAGCGATGTGGCGGCGCGCCGGTTATTTTGATGGCGCGCGGCTCGCGGTGATTCGCGGTCACGTCACCAGTTCGCAAGCGCAGGGACGGATCACCTCCTACGACGCCACGCGCAACTGGTTATTGCTCTCGTCCTATCACCTCAAGCCGGAGCGGTTGTCGGAATATCTGAACGCGCTGGAAAAGTTCAAACCCGACTTCCTGCACGCGTATCCGTCCGCGGCGCTGCAACTGGCCGAATATCTGGAAAAATTCGGACACTCGTGGCGACTGCCGTTGCGCGGGCTGCTCTGCGGCTCCGAACGGTTGACCGTTCCACAGAAACGTCTGCTCGAACGTGTCTTCCATTGCCGCGCCTACCGCTGGTATGGCCACTCCGAACGAGTCGTGCTCGCTGGTGAGGGCGCGCAGTCCGAGCTGTTTTACTTCTTCCCGCAATACGGCTTTGTCGAATTCGGCCCGCCGGACGGCGATGGTTTGCGGGAAGTCATCGGCACCTCATTTCACAACCTGGTCATGCCGCTGATTCGTTACCGCACCGGCGATTATGTCCGGCTGGCTGAACCGGAAAACATTTCTGACCTCGAATTCCCCTGGCCTGCCGCGCTGGATATCGCCGGACGCGAACAGGAGTTCCTGGTCAGCGCCACGGGCCGGCACATTTCGCTTACCGCGTTCAACATGCACGACGCGGTCTTCGACGATTTATACGCCGTGCAGTTCTGCCAGGAACAGCCTGGGGTCGCTGAATTCCGTTACATCGCCGGACCGCAGTTTCATTCCTCGCGTCTCGCGCGAATCGAGGAGGGCATTCGGCGCAAACTGGGCGATGATTTCCAAATCACTTTCCGCGAAGTGAACGACGTGGAAAAGACGCCGGGCGGCAAACACCGCTGGCTGGTCAGCAAATTGCCGGACGCAGGAACGACAGCCGGCTGAATTCATTTCCGGAAAAGCGGCGCACCCCTCACCCCATCCCTCTCCCCTTCCGAAGGGGAGAGGGTGCGCGGAGGGGCGGGTGAGGGGTCTGCACTGCAACTTAAGCGAAAGTGATCTTTGGCCGTCGCCAGAGTGCGCCAAATCAATGCCGGAAATGGCGCACACCCGTGAAGACCATCGCCACCTGGCGTTCGTCCGCGGCGGCGATGACTTCGGCGTCACGGACAGAACCACCCGGTTGAATCGCCGCGGTCGCCCCCGCCTCCGCCGCCGCGACCAAACCGTCCGGGAACGGGAAAAACGCATCGCTGCAAACTGCGCTCCCTTTCAGCGAAAGCCCGGCTTCCTTCGCTTTCCAGATCGCAATCCGGCTCGCGTCCACGCGGCTCATCTGGCCTGCGCCGATGCCCAGCGTGCGGTCTTCCCCGGCAAAAACAATCGCGTTCGATTTCACGTGCTTCACCACGCGCCAGCCAAACAACATCGCTTGCAACTCCGCTTTGGTCGGTTTGCGCTTCGTGACCACTTTCAAGTCCGAGGCCGTCACTGATTTCAAATCCCGCTCTTGCATGAGAAATGAGTCGGCGCCGACGCTGCGAATGTCCCACGGCGCGGCAGCCAGCGGGCTTTTCAAAATTTTGAGCAGTCGCAGATTCTTCTTCTTTTGCAAAAGCTCCAGCGCGTCAGCCTTGAAATCCGGCGCGACGATGACCTCGCTGAAAACTTCCGCGATGGCTTCCGCGCACGGCAGATCAAGCGGTTTGTTGACCACGATGATGCCGCCGAATGGCGATTGCTTGTCCGTGGCGAACGCCTTGCTCCATGCTTCGCGCAGGTTTTTCCCCTGCCCCACGCCGCACGGATTCGTG
>QHPA01000446.1 GCA_003218935.1 Verrucomicrobiota bacterium | reverse complement strand
GCGGCCAAAGTAACGCGTATCTTCAAAAACGAAGTTGGTCTTTCCGAGCGAGAGGACGACGGCCGTATGTTTTGCCAGCGGCGCGGAGGCCGGTTGGAGGTACATCCGTCCGGTCATGCCAAGGTGACCCAGCAAAGAAACCTTCGCGCGCTCGCGGGGACGGCGCAGGGTGAAGAGGAGGTACTTCCCACGCCGGGCCAGACCCACGAACCGCGCTCCGAGCAACGCGCGCGTGAACTCCTGTTCCGAAACCGGACGCAGCACGCGGAGGCGACGAACTGCGACAGCTCGTATCGTTTTGCTCTTCAGCAACGGCGCGAGATAACGCGCGAGGACTTCGACTTCGGGCAACTCGGGCACAAGCCAAGGTTAACCGTAGCGGTAAGGTGGCGAAAGGGCGAATGTGTTAGGCAGGTGTCGAACTTCCCGCACCGCACCGTCGTCCAGGAGCACTTCTACAATGTCGAAGCGGATTTTCACCGCCGGCTTTTTCAGCAGCCTCAGGTAATCGAGCGCAGTTCGCGAGAGGAGGCGGCGTTTGTGAGCGGTTACGGCGGCGGCAGGTCTGGTCCAGTGTTCGGACGAGCGGGTTTTGACTTCGACGAAGACGAGGCAGTCGTGGTCGCGAAAGACCAAATCAATTTCTCCACGCGGCGAGCGGAAGTTGGCAGTGAGAAATTTCATTCCGGACCGACACAGATGCCTTTTGGCCGCGCGCTCGCCGAGTTTGCCAAGGCGCAAGTGCTCCGGTTCGTCGGACTTGTTCCAGCGTGCTTTGAGACTGTTCCAGACATCCATAAAAGCAGGTTCGCTCACCCGCCCCTGCCCCCTCGCGGGAGAAGAACTGTTGTGGCGCGTCCGCAGGCTGGCTCCTCCCCTCGCGGGGAGGGCCTGGAGGCGGGTTCAAGTCGTTCGGGAGCGCGTGCAGAGCGGTTCCTTACGGAGTTCATCGCTGGTTAGAACAGCTCCGGCGCAACGGGCTTGAGCGGCGCGAAGCTGCGACGGTGAATCGGGCACGGACCGTGTTGTTGCAGTGCGGCGAGATGCCGCGCGGTGCCGTAGCCCTTATGCAGGGCAAAGCCGTAAGCCGGAAACCGGCGGTCGTATTCGAGCATCAATCGGTCGCGCGTGACCTTGGCCAGAATGCTCGCGGCGGCGATCGAAAAACTGCGCGCGTCGCCTTTGACCAGCGCGGTTTGCGGAAAACGCAGGGAATTAACGCGCAGGCCGTCCACCAGCACATGGTCCGGCGCCGGCTGCAATCGCGCCAAAGCCCGGTTCATGGCCTCATGCGTGGCTTGCAGGATGTTGATGGTGTCGATGGTCTCGGCGTCAATCCGGGCAATGGCGAACTGGAGGGCGTTGGTTGCCGTGAAAGCTGCGAATAATTTCTCGCGTTTAGCCGCGGTCAATTGTTTGGAGTCGTTCAGTCCGTCGAACTCCGTCGGCAGACCCTTTTGAATCCACTCCAGCGGCAACGTCACGGCGGCGGCGACCACCGGCCCCGCCAGCGGTCCGCGTCCCGCTTCATCAACGCCGGCGACAAATTTCACGCCGCGTCGCAACAATGCCCGCTCGAACTCGAAACGGTCGGTTCTGTTGTAAGCGTCCAGCCGGGCCACGCGACGAAAGTGCCGCACCCAGGCAAAAATGAAAACCGGAAAGTGCGTGCGCAGTCCTCGGCAGTCATGGCAGCATGGAAGCGGCAATGACGAGGCATCGGGATGAGATGATGGATGACTCAAAGTCGCACGGTGCGATGGTTATGAACAGAATCGTCGGCATCGATTTAGGAACCACCAACTCGCTGGTCGCCACGGTGGACTCGGGCATTCCGCTCGTCATCGCGGACGCGGAGGGGCAGCGGCTGACGCCTTCAGTCGTTCATTTTCCCGCCCCCGCTGCCGACCCTGTCGTCGGCCATGCGGCGAACCGGGTGCGGGTGCTCAAGCCGGCGGAGACAGTTTATTCGGTCAAGCGCTTCATTGGCCGGCGCGGCAGTGAGATTTCGCAGGAGGAAATGCTGGTGACCTATCCGGTCAAAGGCGCCGCCACCGGAGCGGTCACCATCGATATTCACGGTCGCGACTACGCGCCGGAGGAAATTTCAGCAGAAGTCTTGAAAAAACTGAAGCGCGATGCCGAGGCGTTTATTGGCGAGCCGGTGACGCGGGCGGTCATCACCGTACCGGCTTACTTCAACGACGCGCAACGCAACGCCACGAAGACTGCAGGCGAACTGGCCGGATTTACCGTCGAGCGGATCGTGAACGAGCCGACCGCGGCGGCGCTGGCTTACGGGTTGGACCGGCTCAGGGAACGTTCCAGGATTGCCGTTTACGATTTGGGCGGCGGAACGTTTGATCTCTCGATCCTCGAACTGAATGACGGCGTGTTCCACGTGCTCGCGACGAACGGCAACACGCGCCTCGGCGGCGATGATTTGGACAAGCGCATCATCGATTTTCTGGTTGAAAAAATCAAAGCTGCGGGCGGACCGGACGTGGCTACCGCGGAACGCGGAACGCGGAACGCGGAACAGCTCGCGATGCTCTCGCGCATTCGCGAAGCCGCCGAGCAGGCCAAAATCAAGCTGTCCACGGAAACGGAAGTGGAAGTCCCTTTGCCGTTTCTGGCGTCCACGTTCAGTTTCACTTGCCGGCTCACGCGCCGGGAGCTCGAAGACCTGACGCGCGACATCATCGCGCGAACGCGCGTCCATTGCCTGCGCTCGCTGGCCGACGCGAAGCTGGAACCGAAAGACCTCGACCAGGTCATCCTCGTCGGAGGACAGACGCGCATGCCGCTGGTTCGCCGGTTCGTCGCCGAGTTGTTCGGCTGCGCGGAGACTTCCGCCGTTGAACCGTCAAACCGTTTGAGCGTTGAATCGGAGCGCGCCGGTTCAACGGTTCAACGATTCAACGACGCTACGATAAAACGCCCGCAATTGAACACGTCGCAGAATCCGGAGGAAGCGGTCGCGCTCGGCGCGG
>QHPA01000473.1 GCA_003218935.1 Verrucomicrobiota bacterium | reverse complement strand
ATTTCGGACGCTTAGGTTTGCGGATCAGCCGCAGGTCGGCTTCCTGGGGAGTGCGATTGGCCTTTTTCGTGTTGCACGGAACGCACGAGCAAACGATGTTTTCCCAGGTGGTCGGACCGCCGCGGTCGCGCGGGAGGACGTGGTCCAAATTCAGGTCTTTCCGGTCGAATGCCTGGCCGCAATATTGGCAGGTGTTTTTGTCCCGCTCGAAAATGTTGTGTCGAGTGAATTTGACTTCCTTTTTGGGAAGGCGATCGAACACGACCAGAAGGATCACCCGGGGAACGCGAATCCGGAAAGAAACCGTGCGGACGCTTTCGGGATGAGGGTCCTGCTGCGAAAAATTCCGCCACTCACTGAAATTGTAGGTCTGGAATGAACCATCGCCTGCGTTCAGCACGACCTGAGCGTGTCCTTCAAATAGAAGGGTCAGCGCGCGCCGGGCCGTGCAGATGTTGACCGCTTGCCATAAGCGGTTGAGCACAAGGACCCGTTGGTTCAGAAACAAACTCATAGCCGCAATCAATTGGCGCGGAACCTAGCATACGCGGCGACGCCATGTCAACGCCGGCCGGCCCGGTTTGGCCGTGCTTCCGCGGTCCGATGTTTAGCCAGCATACGCGTTGCCAAGCCCCGGTTTTATTGGTTATGGTTTTTTCATGAGACGTTTTCTGATGCTAAGCCGGTTGTTGCCCTTGGCGTTCGCCCCGTGGCTCCACGCCGAAGGACCAGACGATCAGTTCGTCCGCATCTACAATTGGATTCAACAAGCCGACGCGCTGGCCGAAAGCGGACGCAACGATCAGGCCAGGCAAAAATACCTGCAGGCGCAGGCCGAACTCAAAACGCTTCAGACGACGCATCCAGATTGGAATGACAGCGTGGTCGGCTTCCGGCTGAAGTACGTTGCGGAAAAATTGGCGCCGTTGACTCAGAAGGACAAACAACCGGCGTTGACGCCTGAACAAAAATCGGAATTGTCGTCCCCAACCGCCGAGTCGGCCGTCCTCGTTCAGTTATTGCATGAGCAGACCCGCCAATTGACAGCGGACAAGGAACTGCTCCAGGCCAAACTAAGAGAGGCCTTGACCGCGCAGCCGGCTGCCGTCGATCCGCGCGAACTGGCCAAGGCGCAGGACAAGATCAAATTGTTGCAAAAGGAGGTCGAAGTGTTGAGGGTCAATCTGGCCAAGGCGGAGTCAAGACCGGACAAACCGGCCGATCCGGCGAGGCTGGAGGAAACGCGCCAGGCTCTGGCGGCGGCCAAACAAGAACTGGCGCAGCAAGCTGAGTCCGTGCGCGCGCTCACCCTGGAAAAGGACGCGCTGCAACAGCGGCTTCAATCACTCATTAGCGGCGCTGAAATCAAGACGCTACGAGAAGAGAACCAACGGCTCGAACGGGAACGGAACGAGTTGAAGAAAAAACTCAGCGCCGCAACCAAAGCGCCTTACGACAACAAGACCCGCGCGCAACTCGTCCCTATGGAACAGCCGGCCTATCAGGTCGCCGCTCTGCGCGTGCGGCGCGACGTGCTGGAAGCGCGGAAAACCCCCGATTCACCGGAGGACCTTGGTCTGCTGAAGCCGCCGGAGTTGGACGCTTTGGGGGCCGATGCCGGGAGCGACAGGAAATCTTCCAGCAGACTGCCGGCGGCGGCCGGGTCGCTGGTGGCCGAAGCCAGGCGGGCGTTTTCGGCGCGACGTTACGAGGAAGCGGAGGCGAGATATTCTCAGGCGCTGCGTTTCGATGATAAAAACGTCGCCATTCTCGCCAACCTTGCGGAGACCCAGATCGAACAGAACCGGCTGGCCGAGGCGGAAGACCATCTGAAAAGGGCGCTGGCTACGGACTCGAAGGACGCGTTCAGTTTGTCCGTGCTCGGCATTCTGAAAGTCCGGCAGGAGAAGTACGATGAAGCGCTCGACGCGCTCAGCCGGGCCGCGCAGCTCGATCCGCAGAATGCCGACACGTTCCAATATCTCGGCGTCGCGCTGACTAAAAAGGGGTTGCGCGAACCTGCCGAGGCGGCGTTTCGTCGCGCGATTAAACTGGCGCCGGGCCATGCCGATGCCCATCACCACCTCGCCGTGATTTACGCCACCCGACAACCACCTTCGTTGGAAATGGCGCGCTGGCATTACCAAAAGGCACTGGAAACCGGCCATCCGAAAGATCCAACTCTGGAACGGATTTTGAGCGCAAAGAAGCCGGCGGGGAGATAGCAGTGAACCCGGCGCGGTGGTCAGGAAATTGTTTTCAGGGGTTTTGTCGGGGTTAGCGGCGCCTGGCGGGAGTGGCCGACAAATTCAGCCATGCTGCATCAAATTCTGCACGAGCTGGTGATCAAGACCCGCGGACGCGGCCTTTATGAATTCACCGCGGACGTCGCGGCGTTGCTGCGCAAGAGCAACCTGGGGTTGGGACTGGTGACACTGCACCTGCAGCACACTTCGGCGTCGTTGCTGATCCAGGAAAACGCGGACCCCGAGGTCCGTCGGGACCTGGAGCGTTTTTTCGCGCGGCTGGTTCCCGAGGGCGACCCGCTGTTTCGGCACACGGTCGAGGGGGACGACGACATGCCGGCGCACGTTCGCACGGCGCTGACCACGGTGAATCTGAGCATTCCTGTTTCCGATGGGAATCTTGCGTTGGGCAGGTGGCAGGGGATTTACCTCTGGGAACACCGAAATCAACCGCACCCACGCCGGGTCGTGGCGCATCTGCTGGGGGAATAAACTGGCAAAAAGGATTCGCGACGGCCAGGCTATCCCGGTTCGTGATTGAAGGAACCCGCATGCGAGTCGTTCAAAAACCTATTTTGGCAATCGCGCTAATCCTTGCGGCAGCAATCGCCATGGCACAGGCAGAGAGCCTGACGAACCGGTTTGCTTTCACCGGCCCGGAAATTTTCCCGATTGACAACCAAATCGGCCACTTGCGCGCGGCCGATCTGGACGGTGATGGATTGCAGGACCTGATAATCGTTAACAATTTTCGGTCGAAAATCAACCTGCTCTACAACCAGACCGGCAAAACGAACCAGACTGAAGTCAAAGCTGCCGGCAAACGCGAGTTGAATGAACTGCCGCCGGACGCGCGCTTTCGTATTGATTCCATCGCCTCGGAAAAGCGCATCTCCAGCCTGGTCGTGGCCGATCTAAATGGAGATGGCCGGCC
>QHPA01000472.1 GCA_003218935.1 Verrucomicrobiota bacterium | reverse complement strand
GACGAACATTTATCAAGGGGAACATGATTGGAACGTCGGTTCCCTGAACCTCCCGCTCGGCACGAATAACAATCCGGCCAACCTTCACGCGCTGATCGACATTCCGCCCGGTTCCGAACCCACCAATTCACTGATGGGCCTGCAGCGCTACTACAACAAGGCGGACTTGATCATCCTGGTGAGCAACACGACCGTGATTGCCAAGAGCGGTGCTTACGACAATTTTTCCACACCGGTCTCTTGGACTAATTTTGTTAATACGAACATTTCGTTCAACAACCAGCGAGAGAACAAGACCATTCAAGCCACGCAAATTGACATTGGAAAACTCATAGCTGCCAACCCCCTCGGCGGCCATCCGGTAAAGGTCCTCTACGTCGCCGATTTGCGGACGCAGTCCGGGACTGAATCTGGCGTGCGCCTCACCAATGGCATCACCCTCCCCGCGGCCGGACTGACGGTGGCCACGCGCAATCCACTTTACGTGCTGGGCCACTACAACGCGCCAAACACCACCCCAGGTTCCACCAACACGACGGGAACCGCCCCGGCATCCCTGGTGGCGGACGCCGTCACCATCCTGTCGGGCGCCTGGAAGGACAGCAACAGCTTCGGCGTCAACAGCAACGACCCCACAAAACGGCCCGGGACCAATACGACGGTTAACGCCGCGGTATTGGCGGGCATCGTGCCCAGCGACGGCACTTACTTCAGCGGCGGCGTCGAGAACTTCTTTCGCCTGTTGGAAGATTGGGGCCCAAACGGGCTGACGTTCAACGGGTCAATGGTGGTGTTGTTTCCCAGCCAATTCGCCACCGCCCCGTGGTGGCCGGGCGGGAGCAACCTCAGTTACGCACCCCCCGACCGGTTCTTTTCATTCGATCCGAAGTTGAAAGACAACCTGCCGCCCGGCACTCCATGCGCCTGCACGGTGATTCGTTCCGCCTGGAATATCGCGCAGCCCAACTCGACACAATGAAAGCGCTTTATCTCTGCACACGCGCGCTGATGGGCCTTGCCGCTCTTGCCTTTGTCGTGACGCCGACTCTGGCAGTCGCGGACGACTTCCGTCTGTTCACTGAAACGGTGAGAGTCCCGGACCTGGGTCAGGTGACCAATTACGTCCTGGCCACGGAAGGGCGGCGTTTCGTATTTGTCCCGCCTCCAAAATGGAGCGTAAAGTCGGATTCGAAAAATAAAACGGTCCATTTGCTGCCGGAGGATTTGCGCGCCGGCATCAACTTCAAAATCAAGTTGGAGCAAAACTCGGAGAAGCCGGAGCTGAAACCGGAACAACTGCGAGAGGAGATAATGGAACGCTATCCCGGCGCTGCGATCACCAATGAGTTCAAGTGCTACATCAGCGGAGCCGAGGGAATCGTGTTTGACGTGCGGCGCCTACTGGAGCAAAAGACGATGGTATCTTCCCGAATTGCGTTCGTCGCCTTCGGAGGCGGAAGAGTCGAGTTTGAACTGACAGCGAACGCCGAAAGGATCGCTGATTACCATTTTGTTTTCGGCGCGCTGTTGAGTTCGTTCCGGATCGGTCCGGCCGCGACAAAGCCACCGATCTCTGGCCAGGCCGGGGGATTGAAATGATGAATGGCACAAAACCATATAGCACCTCTGGGCAGCAGGGATGCCGCCCGAACCGGCAGGCTGGAAGCCTGCCCTGCGTGCCGTTGCCCTTTGGCCGCTGGTCCCATTTTGAAGTTTTCGCCCGGCGGGTGGTAGCTGTACAATTTGACCGGGCGAGACTACGGACAAGCCGGCTCGCGAGGACCCGTCTTCCGTCGCAGAACTGCGGAGGGTGGACGCTCGCTCCACCGAAAATACAAATCATACAACTACCGGGCGCATGGATGGCTTGCAATCCGCCTGGTTGTAGTTATAACGGCTGATATGAGTATGGCTCGGTTCACAGCGGGGATGCAAAGGCGAGATGAAGTTGTCGCTATTGATTTCGGCTATCAAATCACCAAGGCCGCTCACCTCAAGCGCAGCGCTTCAGGGTTCCGTCTCGTGAAATACATGCTGATCGAGACGCCGATCTACGAGAAAATTCCTTCCCGTGAACTCCTCACCGATCACTTCAAGGCTGTGATCAACACTCTCGGCGCGGCGCCGAAGCATGTCGTTCTCGCGATCGGCGCGGGGGATTCGTTGCTGTGTCACGCCGACTTGCCGGGTTCCAACGTTTCGGATCTTCGCAAGATGCTCAAACTCAGCCCGAAGACCTACTTGCAACAGGACCTGCCGGATTTCATCTTCGATTGCTACGCCAAACCGCCGGCGGCAGCCGAGTCGCCTACGGCGACAGCCAGATACAGGCGCAAAGCCAAAGTCCTGGTGGGTGGAGCCAAACGCAGTCTGGTGGAGAACTTCCAGGAGGCGGCCAAAAGCGCCGGACTCATCGTGGAGTACATCACGCTCAGCCAAATTGGCGTGGTGAACGCCGCTCGGGCGCTGCCGTCGGACTCGCACGCTGAAGTGGCGGCGCTGTTGGACATCGGCTCCAACCACTCGTCGATCGGCATCCTGATGAACGGCGAACTGGCGTTGACCCGCACGGTGACAGTAGGCGCCGGAAAGCTGGCCGATTTTTTCGGAAAAACCGGCACGGCCGATCTCAAGGCGGGGAAAATGGAGGATTTTCAAGCCAAAGTTCACGGCTTGATTTCCACCCTGGCGAGGGAATTAAGCGCGTCGATTGATTTTTTTGAAACGCAATCCGAGGCAAAGGTGACCGAGATCATTGTGTCGGGCGGCGCGGCGCGATCACAGTTTATCCTCCAAAGCCTGGAGGCGGAGCTGGAAATCCCGTGCGAAAGCTGGACTCCGGTCAAATGCCGGGGATTGGAATTGCCCGAGCGAAAGAGGAATGAGGTGGAATATGAAGGTCCGCAATTGGCGGTCGCCGTCGGATTGGGATTGGGGAGCCTGCAGCCGGATTCAGTCCGGATCAATCTGCTGGCGGAAGAGCAGGAAGCCGCCGAGATGCGCCGGCGTGATCCCGTGCGGCGCGCGCGCTGGGTGTCGGCGGGCGCCTTGCTTTTGATGTTTCTGTGGGCGGCTTTTCTTGGTCTGAGGCTCCAGCGCGCGGGGGCCG
>QHPA01000471.1 GCA_003218935.1 Verrucomicrobiota bacterium | reverse complement strand
CCGGTCGGAATGCCCCACGCTCGCCAGCAGGTCGTTCCACGAGTAATCCGAATACGCCGAGCAAATCACCACCTGCAGATCGGGGTCCACTTTCCAGATTTCTTCGACGGTCTCGACCCCGTCCCAACCCGGCGGCATCCGCACGTCGATGAACGCCGTCGCATAAGGCTTCCCGGCGGCCAGCGCCTGTCGCGCCATTTCAAGACCTTCCTGACCTTGATAGGCGGAGTCGATGTCGAAGCGAACCCGACTGGGAACCTCCTTCATCTCGCCAAATAAGGCCTTTTCAAAGCTCTCCAGGTTGCCGTCCGTCAAATCGGGCGGACAAAGGATTTTACGAAAATCATCGTGAATCGCGCGATTGTCGTCGATCACCAGAATTCGCCGGTTTTTCTGACACTTCGTTTCGCTCATGGTAAAGTTCCTTCAAATTGCTCGACGGCTTCGAGCGAGGGCGCCTGGGTGATCCGTGGTCCCTCAAGTAATCGCGCCGACGATCGTTTCAACGCGGAGATCAGCTCCTTTTCGTCAATCGGCTTGGAGACGTAGTCGTCCATCCCGGCCGCCAAACATAATTCACGGTCGCCCTGCATGGCGTTGGCCGTCATCGCGATGATCTTCGTTGGCGCGAGATTTTTCCCCGCTTCCAATTCGCGAATTTTTCGGGTGGCTTCATAACCGTCCATTTCCGGCATCTGACAATCCATGAGAATGATTCGATACGCGCCGCGTTGCCAGGCCTTGACGGCCTCCGCGCCGTTGTTCACCGCGTCCACCTGATGGCCGAGCTTTTGGAGCTGCAGAACTGCCACAAACTGGTTGACGCGATTGTCTTCGGCGAGAAGGATGCGAAGGCGCTTGGGCGTCTCGCCGTTCAACTTGGGACATGCCTGGGGACCATGAACCTGAACGTCTGGGTAGGGCGCGGTCTCCGCACCGCGCCGCACTTCGGCGGGCTGGGCACAGCCCGCCCTACCCTCTGGTTCGGGGAAAGTTCCAGGCGCGGCGGGCAGCGCGCGGACGCCGGGCGCGGATTCACTGACACCTTTGCCCAGTCGAACCGTGAACCAAAAGGTCGAACCTGCGCCCAACACGCTGCTCAGGCCGATGCTGCCGCCCATCAGCTCGACGAGTTTGCGGCAGATGGCCAATCCCAAACCGGTGCCTCCGTATTTGCGGGTGGTGGACGCGTCGGCCTGCGTGAACGATTGGAACAGCTTTTTCTGTGTTTCCTCCGGAATGCCGATGCCGGTATCGCGGACTGAGCAGCGCAATTGAACGTCGTCGTCGGTTTCGCTGAGCTGGGAGATTTCCAGAGAAACGCTTCCTTGATCCGTAAATTTGACCGCGTTGCTGAGCAGATTGAGCAGGATTTGTCGCAACCGCAAAGGATCGCCCACTAGTCGCGTGCGCACGCCGGGCGGGATCAGGCAAGCCAGATGAAGTCCTTTGTCCTTCGCGCGCGTCGCCAGCAGTTCGAGAGAATGTTCAACCATCTCGCGCACGTCGAAGCTGATTTTTTCAAAGTTCAATTTGCCCGCCTCGATCTTGGAGAAATCGAGAATGTCGTTGATGATGCTCAACAGCGCGTCGCCGCTGGTCTTGACCGTGAGGGCGAATTCGCGTTGAGCGGCGGTCAACGGGGTGTCGAGCAGCAGATTGATCACACCCAAAACGCCGTTCATTGGCGTGCGGATTTCGTGGCTCATGTTGGCCAGGAATTCGCTTTTGGCCTTGTTGGCCACCAGCGCGGCTGCGGCCATCTGGTGGGCTTGTTCGGTTGCAAGTTTCAAGTGTTGGTTGGCCGCCTCCAGTTCCGAATTCGTCGTCTCCAGTGCGCGCGTCCGCTCTTGAACCATTTTTTCAAGGTCATCCAAGCGGCACTTCGCCTGTTGATAGAGGCGCCACTTTTCCGTAAGCGAATTGGCCAGTTGCAACACTTCAATGTTGTCGAAGGGCTTTTTCAAAATGACCAACCGGTCCGAGTAACCCAGCCTTTGCAGCATCTCTTCCCATGAATAATCGGAATAGGCGGTGCAAATGACGACTTGCAGATCGGGGTAACGCTGCCAGATTTTCGCCGTGGTTTCCACCCCGTCCCAACCGGGCGGCATTCGCACGTCCACAAACGCCATCGCGTAAGGACGATTTTCCCGAAGACTCTTTTCGATGAGATCCAACCCTTCCTGACCCTGAAACGCTGAATCGATCTCGAACGTGGGCAGTTCAACCTGCGGCGCCGCCTCGCCAAACAGCGCCGCCTCGGCGGTTTCCAAACCCGTTGACGAATGGGTTTCGCGGCCCAATATCTTTTGGAAATCCTCGTGGATGGCCCGATTGTCATCGATCACCAGAATTCGGCGGTTGTGCTGAGAGTTTGCGTTCATGCTCATGTGTTTGGTTATGAGCGACGGAGCGGCAATTCGAGGGTGAAAGTGGCGCCGCGTCCGGGACCGTCACTGTGCACACGCAAAGCGCCGCCCAGTTCCCGCGCGCCCAACGCGCCGCTGTGCAGCCCGAAGCCGTGGCCGTCCTTGCGCGTCGTGAACCCGTGATTGAATATCCGCGCCAGATTTTCCGCGGGAATACCCACGCCGTTGTCAATCACTGCGATCCGGACACGGTCGTCACCGTTGGTGACGCGGACGGTCAGGCGCTTGTCCTTCCGTCCGGACTCATCGCAGGCGTACTTCGCGTTGCGAATCAGGTTCACCAGAATCTGCAGCACCTTGTGCTTGTCCACTGATATTTCGGGCAGGTGCGGATCGTATTCCCGGAAAAGTTGCAGCTCATGGCGCGCCAGTGCCGCGGTGTTCATGCGCAAGGCGTCTTCAATCAACTCCGCAATCTTGACCTTCTCGGAGACGCCGGAGACTTTGGCGTAGCTTTGTTGCATCGCCACGATCTCCTTGATATGTTCGATGTTCTTGCGCAAGAGGTCCAGTTCCTTGAGCTGGGCGCCGCGTTCGGCTGCGAGATATTCAGCGACTTCGCCCAGGTAACCTGGCAGTTGTTTGCCCTTGAGATCGCCGGTGAGAAAGCCGCCCAGGTCTGTCGCGTGTTCCTGCAGAAGCGCGACGGCCTTGACCAGGCTCGCAATCCGGGACTTTTTCAGTTGGTCCGCGACGATGGTTGCGGACACGTTCACGCTGTTCAGCACGTTGCCCACGTTGTGGAGGACGCTGGTCGCCACTTCCGCCATGCCGGCCTGGCGGGACGCCTCCATCAGT